>JBFOLV010000536.1:0-2993 GCA_040830325.1 Kordiimonas sp.
ATATACGCCTTGGGATATAATGGATCTGCTCGCGCGGCACGGTCTCACGTGGCACGAGAAAACATTAGGCCAACTTTTTTGTGATCAGAAAGCAGGTAAGGTGTTGGAGGCACTTTTGGCCGAATGTGAAGCTGGGGGCGTAGACTTGATGACGGACATCGGTATCGAGTCGGTTTCATATTCGGATGGGCGCTACACAATTAAAAGTGCCGATCAAGAATGGAGAACGAGCAATTTGGTAATTGCGTCAGGCGGCATATCCATCCCAAAGATGGGCGCAACGGATTTCGGATATAAGATAGCAAGACAATTTGGCTTGAAGGTTGTTGAGCCATTACCCGCACTAGTGCCCTTCACTTTTGCTGAAGCGTTGATGGACCGTATGCGGTCGCTTGCAGGGGTGTCTGCGGATAGCATTATTAGTTGTGGTAAAATCAGTTTTAGAGAGAATTTGCTTTTTACACACCGGGGTTTGTCAGGCCCTGCTATTCTCCAAGTTTCTTCATATTGGCAGCCGGGGGAGGAGATAACCATTAATATTCTTCCTGATGTCGGAAATGTCTTGGAGTGGTTGAAAACTGAACGCCAGAATCGCGCTAAGTCATCCTTGAAAGCGGCTCTCTCCAATGTGCTCGCAGAGCGGTTAGCTGATTATATTGCAGCTGATTGGCCAGGAAATATGGCGGATCTGTCGAATAAAGCATTGGAAATTATCGCAGGCAACCTCGGGAGCTGGACACTAACACCGACAGGGACTGAAGGGTTCAAAAAGGCTGAGGTGACTAAAGGCGGGGTAAATACCGATGCACTTAGTTCAAAAACCATGGAAGTTACCAAACAGCCGGGCCTTTATTTCATTGGCGAATGTGTGGATGTTACCGGCTGGCTTGGAGGATATAACTTCCAGTGGGCATGGGCCAGCGGTCACGCCGCCGGCCAAGCCGTTTGATAGTTACTTCAGAACTACACCGTCTACAAACCCTGGCGCTTCGATACCGGCGAACTTTGCCAGAGTTGGTGCAATGTCTATTGTGCGAGCATTTGTGAGTGAGCGTGCGGGGATATTATGACCGTAAAAGAGGATAGGTACTGACCGATCGTATTGGTACGGAGAGCCATGCACAACCATTCCGAAGCTGAAGTAAGTATTCTCGCGGAACTGTACAAAAATACCATATCTTGCAGGGTGGTGTGGTCTGTTCGGTGTACTGGTCCAAAGCGGAAAGTCCGGAACGCGCCCTTTAACCCATGATTTTTTATATAAATGGAGGAAAGGGTTGTCTGATGGTTTGCTACCGTAGACCTCATCTTCCGTGATTGCATCTTGAATAAAAGACGCTGCCTCAAGCCTTTGCTCAATTTTATCAATTAGCTCTTGGCGGCTCCCTATGTGCGCTGTGCCGATTTCATCAATATGGTCCAGTAACGTGTCTATTTCCTGTGTAGAGATACGGTAAGCGTTACCGCCATTCTCTAGCGTGCGTTCAATAGGCTCTGGGGCACCGTGGTCTCCTGAAATTGCCAGAATATAGTTGTCTGCACCAACCGTACTATTGAGATATGTGATGAAACTATCAATCTCGCTATCTATGCGCACCATTGTGTCGAGAATCTCTAAACTATACCCACCATATATATGGCCGATATTGTCAGTGGCGCCCAAAGCAATGCTAAGATAGTCAGTGTGCCCCCGCTGTCCCAGCTTCTCTTCGTGGATGGCGATTTTGGCGAGGTTGAATGCTGAGATGTCAGCCATTGGAGTTTCATAGAACCAATAATCCAGTTGTTTTTCGCGTGAACGCTCATGATCTGGGTCATATTCATCCGAGAATCTGTGAGGAAAGACATAGTGCTCGCCAAAGCTCTCAAAAGACTGATCATCCTTGTCCGCTAGGCTCTGATACTCATCTGTGACGGATAATTCCCATATTTCCTGTTTATATAGCGGTAGTTTCTCGCTGTTGAATTTTCTTACCCACTCTGGATACTGCTTAGTGTAGTAAGTCGAGGTAATGTATCGGCCTGCTTCTCTGTCGTACCAGTAGGCATGGTTGCTGGTTTTCCCAGCGTATAAGACAGTTACTTCACTAGCACCAATTAAGATTGATTTTGCTTGTTTATCGGCTTTTGTGACCCATTCACCAAGTGTACTGACCTTCATATTGATCGCTGAATGGCCGATGCGATCGGCGGATCCTAAAACGATTGCTTTTGGGTCAGTTGCACCATCTACCCATGTCCATTTACCGTCCCGGAAATCCCACCATTCATTGGCGGAATACCCATGGGTCGATGGATAGCTACCGGTAGACAAAGTGGTATGGCCGGGGGCGCTGTTGGTGATTGCGTGATCAACTTCACCTTCTATGTCGACCATGCCGTTTTTAAGGATACGGGCAACCCCTCTATTCAAAGCCGGAGAAAACCTTGTGAGATAATCGCTTCTGAATTGATCGACTGTTATTTGTACAATTAATTTTGGTTGAGCTTCTGATTTGGCCTGCAAGCTGGGTACTACCGATAATAGCACACCAAGATAGATCGCTGTCGTGCGTAAATGGTGGTTCATAAAATACTCCATTCAAATTTCTGGTATGATTTGAATGATGCTCACATGCCCGTATCAACGTTTTTGCAGTATATGAACACTTGGACGCAGTGAATGGAAGAGGTTAAATAAATTCAGAAAACCGCTTGTAGCCTTGTCGACTCACGCTTCTTAAGGTCCCGTCCATCAACATTATTGTTTTGCTATTAGCCTCTTTAACAAAGTCAATATTCACTATTGTGGAGCGGTGGATTTGCACAAACTTCTCTTTTGGTAATCGATCAGCCAGAACCTTTAAGGGTTGGCGAAGAAGGTGGTCCCCATCTTTGGTATGAAGTTTTGAATAATAATCTTCCGCGGCAATCCAAAGAATATCGGAGGGTTGAACTAGGATATTATTCGCCCCTTTTTTGACAGTAATAATGTCTCCCTTCTTCTTTGAAGG
>JBFOLV010000537.1:0-4582 GCA_040830325.1 Kordiimonas sp.
GCTTAACGCCAGCATCTCACGTCAGTTTGAATTTGTGCAACAACAGTGGGTCAATTACGGCAATGACTTTGATCAGGGCAATGACCGTGATCCAATCATTGGGCTTCAGATGGGGGAAGGACAGATGGTTATTCCTGGTGATGAAAAGGCTGATCGGGATACTATGATCTGTGATAAGCTAAAACAGTTTGTTCGTTGTCGGGGGGGAGATTATTTCTTCTTGCCAGGCATCGGTGCTTTTGAAGCGTTGGCTGATAACAATAAGGCCTGGCACCAAGAATGATTCTGCCCTTTTGGATCATGAAAATATAAATTGTATTATTTTATGTTTGGTGCTGTTGGCAAACGAATGCTTATGATAAGTGCACGCGTATACTCTAGAGTTGTGGGGAACCAGAGTTTTTTGATGGTTGGTTAATACGATAGAGGACAGTTAATGAGTTTCTATGAACGTCTGGTAGGGGAAGTGGAGGCGGAGCGGGAAACTTTTCTAGCACTTCCATTCATTCAGGCAGGAATGCGCGGTGAGCTGACCAAAGAATCCTACATTGGGTATCTTAGTGAGGCATTCATCATGTGAAGCATACGGTACCTCTTATTGAGACAGTTAGGTCCCATATTCCGCGTAATCGCCATGCAATACTTGATGTGCTTTCAGACTATAGCCTTGAAAAAATCGGCCATGAAAAGTGGATTTTGCAAGATATTAAGAATGCTGGCTATGATGCTGACAGCGTTTGCTCTGGTGTACCTGCAGCCGCAACAGAAGAGTTGTTAGCTTACGCGTACGATTATGTCGTAAGAGAAAATCCACTAGGCTTTTTTGGCATGGTCTATGTGATTGAACGCACAGGAACTGGGCTTGCAGCTCTTGCTGTGGAGAAACTTATGGTTTCGTTAGATTTACCCAAAAAGTGCTTTAGCTATTTGCTCTCGCACGGTTCTTCGGATACGGACGATGTCGATATGTTTAAGATGCTTATGACGCAGATCACTGATCCGTCTGAGCAAGAAGCAATTATCCATGTGGCTAAACGTATGTATAGCTTATATGGCGCTATATTTGAAAGCATCGCTCAAAAAACAGGCTTTGAAGTTCAGGTGTAAAGTCCGCAATGTTTTTTACGTTGATGCACTATTCTCTATAGCGCTGTGGCAGGACTTCTAGTGCCATTAAACTGTCACTGAAATATTGCAATGTTCCAGCAATGTCACCGCCTTCTTCTTGGGGGCTTGGGTTAAATGTTTTGGAGTATTGAAGTGCGTTTGATTTTATTAGGTATGGCATTTTTTTGGGGTAGCTTTCAAAGCGCCGCGACAGCCGTTTCAAAGACTGAAACAGTAGTACTAATTACGATTGATGGGATGCGCTGGCAGGAGCTTTTCAGGGGCGTGGATAGCGCCTTTTTTGATCAGAAAGAGTATATCGCGCACAAAAAGCACCACGATGACTTTAAAAAGAAATTCTGGAGAGACGCGATTGAGGCGCGCCGTGCTGCGCTAATGCCTTTTTTCTGGGATACGATCAAACGGGAAGGCCAACTATATGGTAACCGCGATATAGGTAGTGTCGGTAAAGTAACTAACAAGCATCATTTTTCGTACCCAGGTTATAGTGAGATTTTGACGGGCATAGCTGATGATGTACGTTTGAAGAGCAATGATAAAATCCCCAACCCTAATCGTACAGTTCTCGAGTGGTTAAACGATAAGCCTGAAAACAAGGGAAGAGTTGAAGCATTTGGTTCGTGGGATGTGTTTCCTTACATTATTAATGAGGAACGGAGCGGTGTTCCCGTAAATGCAGGGTTTGAGAAATATAACGCTCAGGGGTCAACTGAAGTAGCATTTTTGAATGACCTTATGGACCGTACACCCAGTCCTTGGGACACTGTTCGTTTAGATGTTTTTACAATGGGATATGCGCGAGCGGCTCTCGCACGCGAGAAACAGCGTTTTGTATATATATCCTTGGGTGAGACAGATGATTTTGCTCATGATGGATACTATGACCAATATATCTATGCTGCGCATCGTTCTGACAAAGCAATTGGCGAACTTTGGGAATGGTTGCAAAGTGATGAGCGTTATGCAGGCAAAACAACACTCTTGATTACCGTTGATCATGGCCGGGGGAGTGAGAGCCTAGAGACATGGAAGCATCATGGTCGTTTTCCATATACCAAAGAGGACGGTACAAAAGCTCTAAGTGATTTCCCTGGAGACAGTGAAATATGGATGGCTGTGCTTGGGCCCGACACGCCTACTTTAGGGGAGGTAACTGGCGGTGAAACAGTGGCTCTGAATAAAATAGCGGCAACATCTGCACGCTTTCTTGGAAACAAATACCACTCAGATCATCGGACTCTAAAAGCTGGGAAATCAATATCCAGAATGTTCCGAAAATAGCGTTTCGAGATATATAGAAAAAGGCGTGACTTCCAATTTCGCCTTTTATTTTGTGCCAGAGGTTTTCTTCTTAAGTGAAACTTAGTTGGCTCAGTAGCAAAGACTTTTCAAACACGGGAAATCCACCAACATTGCGTGCTTGAAGTACAATGTGAGGGTCAGGGACGCGCCAATCAATTTCAACAATCCCAAAGTTCGCTTTTGTATACATGCACCCAGGCAATCTATAGGCATTAGGGCTCATATTATGCCACGTTTCGGTTAAGCCGCTCGAAGTGAAATCATACAGAGGATATGGAGCTTTTGTGGTCTGACGTGATATCTCGGCCCAGTGAGTATCACCGCTAATAAACAAAACACCTTCGGCACGTGTTTTAGTGATCAGGTCGATCATACGCTGACGCTCGTTAGGAAATAGACTCCAGGCCTCCCACCCGGGGAACGTGGATATAAATTGAAGGCTGGAGCCTATTATTCTGAGTTTGGCTGGCTTTCTAAGCTCAGCCTCAAGCCAAGCCCATTGTTTTTCACCCAGCATTGCGGCGTTTGGGTCTTCATTCGGTATGTATGGACCAAAAGCCATTTGGTCACGGCGCTTTGCTTCAGCTCGTGTTACATGTTTCAGAGCTGTTCGGTTCCATCTGAGGTCCAAGAGAATAACCTGTACCCGCTCATGATCTGGTCCGTACATATAGGAAGTATAGATGCCATCGTCGCTACGCCTACGGTTGCTGTCCTGAGGCTCGTTCCAGAAATCAAAGAATAGCTCTTTAGACTTTTCTTTTTGCGGGTATTCGTGCCCTGCGTCATTTTCGCCGTAATCATGGTCGTCCCATGTGGCAATAACGGGCGTGTTTTTCCTAAGTTTCTTAAATCCGTCGATGCGCTCGAATTTTTTATATTTCTCTGCAAGCACAGCCATATCACGTGTATCGCCGTAAATATTGTCACCGAGAAATATAAAAAGGTCGGGATTCAGAGCATTGATTGGTGCCCAAATGGGTTGTTCTTTGTCTTGATTGGCGCAAGATCCAAATAATATGCGTGCAACGCTGGATGTGTTTTCCCTAGGCTTAGCCATACTAGAAAAAAGAGGGTTATGTGCAGCAAGGGTTGTGCCTGCCGCGCCCATCATTTTTAGAGTTGTACGTCTCGTAAACATGCGTGGTCTCATTCTGTTGAAAAAGAAACGGGCGACCGAAGCCGCCCGTCTTTTAGTGGGGAGGGAAGTTAAAACTTTACAGTTAGGTTTGCAGTTGCCTGACGTTCTGCACCTAGGAAATATGAGCCTGGTGTACCGCCACCAAGGTAGGCTTTGTTACCAAGATTGGACACATTCAGGCTGATATCGATATCTTGAACACCTGAAATTACATCACCGCCAAGTGAATAGCCGATCCATGCGTCAAACAAGGTGAAAGAAGGAAGGCGCTGCGTGTTGCCGAAGTCACCGTAGCGCTTGCCAACATGTTTGCCGGAAATGCCGGCTCTTACACCGTCTTTATAGTAACTCAATGTACCAACAAGCTGGAACTCAGGTGAAAGTGCTACTTTATTGTCTTTCACAACTTCAGCAGTAGTTTCAGTGTATTTTGAGTTATTGATTGTCAGAGCAGAATAGAAGTTGAAATAATCTGCAAAGTCAGCAGAAACACTTGCTTCAAGACCTGTTGATTTGATGCCACCAACATTGAAGTAAGAGCCTTCGCCTTCTTCCAGAAAATCTATGCCTGAGATACTATCGCCAGCGGCAACGAAGGTGATACGGTTGTCAAATTTCACGTGATAGAAAGTTACAGTTGCACGCAACCAATCATTGTTGAAGCGGACACCAACATCGAAGTTATCTGCAGTTTCACCTTTAAGGTCAGGGATGTTTGGATTTGTGGCGCTGGCGCGACCCTCAATAACGCCGTCTTTGATCGCTGCAAAGTTTTGTGAAAAACCGCCAAATAGCTCGAAATTGTCAGTGGCGTTATAGATTGCACCAGCAGTGAAGAGAATATCGCTGTCTGATTCAAGCTTCTGTTGCGCCTCGTTACCAAAATTATCATCGCGCGTTAGGTCAACAAGATACTTTTTGGCACCCCCGCGAAGGGTAAGGTCACCAAACTCAATGGTATCTTCAGCGTAGAACATTAGAGTGTTGGTTTTGAAACTACGATCATACTGA
>JBFOLV010000538.1:0-8227 GCA_040830325.1 Kordiimonas sp.
AAGAGCAGCAGTTTTTGATAAAGGGCGATGGCTTTCTAGATACGGAAAAAGACGATACCATCAGTTCGATTGAGTATTTGCATACTGACAAGGAAGGGCGCCCCCTTTCTCTCGCTTACCGGATAATCAACCGAGACAAAGAGGGTAAGTATGAAATTGAAAAACACATCTTTACTGATCCTGAAAACAATAGCTTATTTATGCGGGTCAAGTTTCGCGCATTTGACGCAACAGTTACGCCGTACCTCTATTTAAACCCGCATGTGGCCAATACAGGCAGTGGTGATGTTGCCCAGGTGACAGACACTACACTTTATGCCGCTGACGGCGCGAAGCATATGCAGGTGAAATCTAGTAAGGGATTTGTAAAGACATCCGCTGGATTCGTAGGTTCGTCAGATGGTTTGGTCGATCTTGTAGATAACGGTGTTATGGATTGGAGCTATCAATCCACGGGTACTGAAGGCGGCAATGTTGCTTTAACCGCGGAACTTGAACCTGTCGAAAATACTGAAATGGTTTATGACTTTACCATTGGCTTCGGTGAGACTGCTGAAGAAAGTGATCAGGCAGCGACTGCCTCTCTGGAGCAGGGCTATGACGAGGTACTAGCCCACTATAATGGGCAAGGGGATACCATCGGTTGGCAGGATTATCTGGAGAGTTTACCTGCTTTGGAAAGTATAACTGATAGTACGACCGACGGTGGTAAGTTGTTGTTTGCGAGTGCTTTGGTACTAAAGGCCCAAGAAGACAAGAGCCATGCGGGGGCTCTGATTGCGTCTCTGTCCAATCCATGGGGGGAGACGGCATCAGCTGAAAATAGTGCAACGGGATACAAAGCAGTTTGGCCTCGTGATTTTTATCAGTGTGCTATGGCTTTGTTAGCTTTAGGTGATACGGAAACACCATTGAAGGCTTATGAGTATCTCAGGAAAGTACAGGTAACTGATCAGACTCCAGGGAATAAAGGGGCTACGGGCTGGTTTTTGCAGAAAACCCATGTTGATGGTGAACTGGAGTGGTTTTCTGTACAGTTAGACCAAACAGCAATGCCGATTATGCTCGGTTGGAAGCTACATCAAGCAGGTGTGTTGACAGACGAACAGTTGAAAGAATCTTACGCAGAAATGCTGAAGCCTGCTGCTGATTTTTTGGTGCATGGCGGTGACGTGGATCTCGATTGGAATAAAACAACTATTGTACCTCCTTTGACGCAGCAGGAGCGCTGGGAAGAACAAATGGGGCATAGTCCTTCAACTACAGCTGCGATCGTTGCTGGGCTGGTAACCGCTGCTGATATTGCGGAAACAGTGGGCGATACACAAAATGCGACTACTTATCTTAAGGCAGCAGATACCTATGAAAGCCATATAGAAAGCCGCATGTTTACAACGGCTGGAACTCATGTGGGTGGTACCAATAATGGCAGGTATTTCATACGAATTACCCAAAATGATAATCCAAATGATGACGGTGAAGTTGCTGCCAACAACGGCCGTTCGCCAATGAAAGAGCAGCAGATACTGGATGCGGGTTTTTTGGAGCTGGTGCGTTACGGCGTGCGCCCAGCGGACCACCCAGCAATTGTCGATAGCTTACCGGAACTTGATGACCAGTCCCGGAGTGATGAGCTCCGGGTTAAGTATGATTTTACTTTCGACGGTGTTGATGGTGTGTTCCCGGGTTGGCGTAGATACGGCAATGATGGGTACGGTGAAGATGCGACGGATGGCAGCAATTACGGTAAGATGACGCCGGGTCAACGCGGGCGTGTTTGGCCCTTCTTTACTGGAGAGCGTGGCCACTATGAGCTGGCAAAGGCAAAAAAGGCTGGAAGAGTTTCACCCCAGCAGTTGAGTGAACTCAGAGATACATACGTGGCTGCGATGGAGCATTTTGCCAACGAGGGGTTAATGTTGCCCGAGCAAGTTTGGGATGGTGTGGGTGAAAATAGCCCCAATCAGTACAAAAAGGGGGAAGGTACCAATAGTGCAACGCCGCTTGCTTGGACACATGCGGAATATGTTAAGCTAGTACGCTCTTTGTCTGATGAAGCGGTATGGGACAATTATTCAATTGTTACAGAGCGTTACGCTAAATAAAAACTGGCGTTAGTCTTTTTCTAGGTTGGCGCCACAGCTTTCGCGGACAATAAGTTTGGCGGGCATAAGCATAGAGGTGACTTCTTCACCCTCAATAATCTTCAGGAGGTTTTCAACCAACAACTCACCAGCAAGCATGGTGTCTTGCTGTACAGTTGTAAGAGGCGGGTTCATGTAGGATGCTGTCGCAATATTATCGAAGCCGACGACGGCAATATCTTTGGGGACCTTAAGGCCGTGTTCCTTTAAGGCCTTGATTGCACCAATTACGATTAAGTCGCTGGCACCAAAAATTGCATCAAATTGTAGTTTGCTTTTGAGAAGGGCGACTGTGGCGTCATAGCCTTGTTGCTCTGAGGTTTCAGCATCCAGCTGAAGCTTGGGGTTTACAATCTGACCAGCTTCAAGCAGAGCCTTCACATAGCCTTGATAGCGACCATTTACCTCTGGGCTGTGTTCCGAGGCACTGCCAAGGAACGCTATTTTTTTGTGCCCCAAATCAGTGAGATGTTTGGTAGCCATATAGCCGCTTGTGAGGTTGTCGCAGCCAATGAAGTGCCCTGGCTGATCAGGAAGAACCGGACCCCATGTTATAAAGTGTGCGCCCATTTCATCGAGTTTTGATATTTTTTTAACGTAGGGAATATAGTCCCCATAGCCGAGAAAGATGATGCCATCTGCACGGTGGGCGTTTTCATAGTCAGCGTTCCAGTCTTCGCTTTGCTGCTGGAATGAGATCAGTAGGTCATAACCCCGCTGAGCAGATGCACGCGTGATGCTGCCTAGCATGCTCAGGAAAAAGGGATTGATCATACTGTCGTCTGTGCCGGGATCCTCGCATAGAAGTAGGGCTATGGTTTTTGTTTGTTTAGACCGTAAGTTACGGGCGTTGATGTCGACTTGATAATTTAGTTCTTTAGCAATGGCCTGTACTTTTTCGCGTGTTTCAGCGCTTACAAGGGGGCTGTTACGGAGAGCACGAGAAACCGTTGGCTGAGATACTCCAGCCAGATGTGCAATATCAAATGAAGTAGGTTTGTCGTCTTTCATACAATTCGCCAATCCCTGAAGGGCCCACCCTGATGCCCTGATTATTAGTAGGTTACATACGTATTCACTGATTTATCAAGGCTACATACGTATGTAGTGCAAAACATTGATATGTCTTGCTGTAATTTTTGAGGCGATCCTTGCCTTTGGTGAAGGTAGCTTCTAATCTATTTTCCAATGAAAATCTTCGATAAGGCCCTTTAATGTATAAGAAAAATGCCAGTAGTACCATGCAGGATGTAGCCAAACTGGCGGGTGTTTCGATGATGACGGTTTCGCGTGTGCTGCGGAATGAGGTGAAGGTTAAAGAAAACACCAAAAAGAAGGTAATGGATGCGATAAAGAAGCTTGAATATACGCCAAATATTTCGGCGCGTAGTTTAGCAAGTTCCAAGTCTCATTTGATTGCTTTCCTTTATGAAAACCCCAGTGAAGGGTATGTTGGGCAGCTACTTATCGGCACGATGAAGCAGGCGCAGGTTCGTGGGTATAGTTTAGTTCTCAATAACCTTGACGGCACGGTGGCTGATGTGAGCAGCGCTTTGAGGGAGCTTTTGGAAGCAAGCCGTGTTGATGGCATTATTTTGACACCACCATTTTCTGACTCTGAAGAGATTCTCGATATGCTCAAGGGGGGGCACTTGCCAACAGTTCGTATTTCGCCGCAGCGGAAAGACTATCCTTTCCCTTTTGTTTGTATGGATGAAACAAAGGCGGCTTTTGATATGACCAAATATTTGATCGATCAGGGGCATACTAAAATTGGATTTATCAAAGGCCACCCGGATCACGCCGGTAGCCATTTGAGGTATGATGGTTTTGTTGCTGCTCTCAAAGCGCAAGGTATTGAGTTGCCTGATCAGTATATTGAACAAGGCATGTTCAATTATCAGTCTGGTTTTGCAGCTGCTGAAAAATTGATGAACCTCAAGGACCGGCCAACTGCAATATTTGCTGCAAATGATGATATGGCAGCGGCCACTTTGTCAGCTGCACAAAAACATCATCTCGCTGTACCTGAGGCAATATCAGTTGTTGGCTTCGATGATGCACCAATTGCCACGTCAATTTGGCCCCGGTTGACGACAGTGCGTCAGCCGATTTTGGAGATGGCGGAAATGGCAACTGATCTTTTGGTTGATGAGTTAATGGGTAAGCGCGATTTGGATAAACCGCGCAAAAACACAATGGACTATCAGCTTGCGATCCGAGACACGGTACAAAGCCTTTAAAGCGGCTAGGTCATCCAGGAACCACCAACGCAGATCACATTCTTTAGGGCTAGGTAATCGCCTGCAGTTTTTTCCGTGATGCCACCTGTCGGGCAAAAGCGCAGATCAGGTAGTGGCCCTCCGAGTGATTTCAATAACTTTATTCCACCTACGGCTTCAGCAGGGAAAAGCTTCAGGTAGCGATAACCACGCTCCTGCGCTGCCATTGCTTCGCTGGCAGTAGAGACACCCGGTAGTAAGGGAAGGGGCACTTTGTTAGCAATTTTATAAAGTGCGTCTGTGGCACCTGGGCTAACCGCAAAGGCGGCGCCCGCTTCATAAGACTGCACAAGCTGAGCTGGTTCCGTCACAGTTCCAACGCCAACGCACGCCTCAGGTACTTCCCTGCGCATGGCACGTATGGCTTCGAGCGCACAGTCTGTTCTGAGTGTGACCTCAAGCGTCTTATAGCCAGCAGAAACAAGTTTCTCTGCGGTTGGAACAGCATTTTCAATATCGTTGATAACGAGGACAGGGATAATTTTTGTTTCAGATAGTAAGGAAGCAAAATCTAAATTTTTGTGTTTCATATTATGGTTTCGTTTTCGAAATGAAATTAATAATAGCGGCCTTCAATACGCGCAGCGCAGCCAACAAGAGCGGGTTGTTTTTCTTTGATTTGAAGAGTTGGAATATTCTTCACGTAGGTTAAACGGCCTTTGTCTTCAAAGCGCTCTCTAAAGCGGCTATTCAAGAAGAAACTCTGAATTTTGGGAAGAATGCCTCCTCCTAGGTAGACACCGCCTGTTGCGTTAAAGGTAACGGCCATATCGCCGGCAAAACTGCCAAGAATGCCACAGAAGACATCAACAACCTCACCGCAGTGGCTCATGGGGTCTTCTAGCGCTTCGCGGGTAATTTCTTTTGGTGACATTTGGGGAGCATCTTCCCCACGAAGACTAGCTAGCGCCTGATGCAGGGTCGTGAAACCTTGGCCCGAGATGATGCGCTCAACCGACACACGCGGGTATTTATGTTTTACTGTACGTAAGATTTGGCGCTCTAAATCATCGGCAGGGGCAAATCCTACGTGACCACCTTCGCTTGCTAATACTTTCCATCCGTCTGCTACCGGGGCGAGGGCTGCAACTCCAATGCCAGTACCAGGCCCTATAACGACTTTATTGCCAAGGGGGTCTATGTCGCCTCTACCAATTTGTAGAAGGTCATCGCTGCCTAAAAAAGGCAACGAGCACGCAATAGCAGCAAAATCGTTTTGCACAGAGATGCGTTCCATACCTAGTTCGTCCGCCAACAATGACTTGCGGAAAGACCATGTGCAGTTTGTCATTTGAACGAGGTCATTGGCCACAAACCCAGCAATTGCGATGGAGGCAACCTTAGGTCTTGGGCCGCTGGTGCTCTTCAGATAGGCAAGGGCAGCATCTTGAAGGTTGTCAAAATCTTCGGTCGCTAATATCTTTAGTTGGCTCACAGAAATTGTAGGTTCAACGGTTGCTAGTGCAAAACGAGCGTTGGTGCCGCCAATGTCAGCAACTAAGATAGGTGCGGAACTAGGCATCGGCTGATCCCCAAGCGAAAACACTGGCACCAGTTTCTGCGCTCCCAACGGCGCCGCGCATAGCACCAAAAAGCTCGCGTCCCATACCTGTCTGATTTTCTGACAAATCTTGCTGGGCGTGTGTTCGTTTGCTCAGAGTTTCTTCGTCAACATCAAGAACTAGCGTGGCTTTTTCTGCATCCAACTCAAGTATGTCCCCGTTTTCTATAAGACCAATCGAGCCATTATCTAGAGCTTCCGGAGTTAGGTGAATAGCTGCAGGCACTTTGCCTGAGGCACCGGACATACGGCCGTCTGTAACGAGAGCCACCCTGAAGCCTTTGTCCTGTAACACACCTAAGGAAGGTGTAAGTTTATGTAGCTCAGGCATTCCATTTGCTTTAGGGCCCTGAAAACGTACAACAGCGATAAAGTCCTTCTCAAGATCCCCTCGTTTGTATGCATCTAACATTTCATCTTGCGAATGGAATACTACCGCAGGTGCCTTAACGCGCTGATGCTCAGATTTTACGGCTGATACTTTTATGACTGAGCGGCCAAGATTGCCTTTCAGTAATTTGAGACCGCCATCCTTATTGAACGGGTTGCTAGCCGGCCGCAGGATGTTTTCATCATGGCTTTTAACTGGGCCTGTGTTCCATTGAACTTTATCTTCTTTTAGGGAAGCTTCTTTAGTGTATGCGTTTAAGTCAGTACCCATGATAGTGCTTACATCACCGTGAAGCATTCCAGCACTAAGAAGTTCCTTTATGAGGAAGGCCATGCCCCCCGCTGCGTGAAAGTGATTCACATCGGCTAAGCCATTTGGATATATGCGGGTAAGCAGAGGAACCGCTTCAGACAGATCTGCAAGATCTTGCCATGTTAACTGAATCCCGGCCGCTTGCCCAATAGCCATAATATGTAGTGTATGATTTGTTGAACCTCCCGTAGCAAGAAGGCCCACCATGCCATTCACTAGAGCTTTCTCATCTAAAATCACTCCAAGTGGCGGCGCTTCTGCGAGTTGTGCAACAGCAGCACGGGTCATTGCTTCACGCATGGGCGTGCCCGGGTTCACAAAGCTACTACCAGGTAGGTGTAACCCCATGATTTCCATCAGCATCTGATTGCTGTTGGCCGTGCCGTAAAAAGTACAAGTGCCCGGGCTATGATATGATTTGCTTTCAGCTTCCAATAACTCATCTCGTCCTACCTTGCCTTCGGCGTAAAGCTGACGAATTCTTGCTTTTTCTGAGTTTTCAAGGCCAGACGTCATTGGACCCGCGGGAACAAAGACGCTGGGCAAATGCCCAAACGATAAGGCACCTATTAATAAGCCTGGAATGATCTTATCACACACACCGAGATAGAGAGAGCCATCAAACATGTCATGGCTGAGCGCGATGGCAGTTGCCATGGCAATAACATCGCGGCTGAATAAGCTAAGCTCCATACCCGCACGGCCTTGCGTAACACCGTCGCACATTGCAGGCACGCCGCCAGCAAACTGCGCTACAGCGCCCAATTTTTTAGATTCTTCCTTTATAATTGCAGGATAGTGCTGAAAAGGTTGATGCGCAGAAAGCATATCATTGTATGCGGAAACAATCGCATAGTTCGCTTTTGTTGTGCCGCTTAAATCTGATTTGTCATCCATGTCACACGCAGCAAAGGCATGCGCTAAGTTTCCGCATGCAAGTGCGCTTCTGTGTGGGCCGGATTTACCTGCGCGATCTATCTTTTCTAGATAGGCGGTACGACTTTCTTTGCTGCGCTCTATGATACGGTTCGTCACAGCGGTAATGATACTGTTCATACTCTTAACTGGCTTTCTTTAGCTGTGTAGGGGCAGGTTTTGGGTCGTCAAACCACTCTTTTGCACTTTGGGGTCCCATGCTTCCTGCTGCGTATGTGTGCATTGCGGTTTCGGCAGTTTTCCAACCCTCCCGAATCCCATCAATCCAGCGCCAAGCCGCCATAATCTCGTCGTGTCTTACAAAATACGCTTGGTTGCCCTGCATTACGTCGCCGAGCAATTTTTCGTATGCATCAGGCACGCGGCTGCCAGCTGCGGCAGAGGATAGTAGATCAGTGCTTTGGCGGTGTGAGATCAGGTTTTTACCGTCGCTCAGCAATTGCTTCATGAACATATCGAGACTAATTTTCATGTCAGGCTGTAGTTCGATGGTAATTTGGTTTTTTTCTTGAACACCAAAAATGTTGCGGGGCGTCGGTTTGAATTGAACTTTGATCTCAGCAAAGCGTTCTTTCAGTCTTTTGCCGGTGCGCAGGTAGAA
>JBFOLV010000539.1:0-6552 GCA_040830325.1 Kordiimonas sp.
CCGGGCTTGGCAGTATTCGCAGCAAGCTCAATACGGTGACCGTTGGGATCAAAAAAGTAGATTGATTGGAAAATAGTGTGGTCAGTAGGGCCTAACACATCAAGGCCGTTCGCCTCCAAGCGGCTTTTTGCAGCCAATAGCTCGTCCATACTTTCAACTTCAAAAGCAATATGTTGCACCCAGTCCGGTGTCTGTAGGTCACGGCCCATCTCAGGTTGTTCAGGCAACTCAAAGAAGGCCAGTACGTTACCGTTTCCAGCATCGAGAAACAGATGCATATACGGATCATATGCACCTGTAGATGGAACATGATCTTCAGCTATCGCCAACTGAAAATCCATATCCAGGTTTTTCTGATAGAATTCCACTGTCTCTTTCGCATCTTTACAGCGGTAAGCTACGTGGTGAATACGTTTTAGGTCCATCATTTTACTCTCTGCTTTGTGTATATTCGGATTGGCAAGACGCGTTACTATGCTGCGCCTTGATCTTTTCCTTCAAACACACCGCGATTAATTTGATCACGCTCGATTGACTTGAATAGGGCCTTAAAGTTGCCCTCCCCAAAGCCATCATCTTTCTTCCGCTGAATAAATTCGAAGAAAACAGGCCCTACTGCCTTCTCTGAGAATATCTGTAACAACAAACGAGGATCATTATCTTCAGTAGAACCATCGAGAAGGATACCGCGTGCCCTTAGTTCTTCCGTAGGCTCGCCGTGACCAGGAAGACGCTCCTCCAACATATCATAATATGTACCGGGAGGCGCAGGCATAAACTCTACACCCTTCTCTTTCAGACGGTCATAGCATTCAAGAAGATTGTCGCATGAAAAAGCGATATGCTGGATACCTTCACCGTTGTATTCACGGAGGTATTCATCAATCTGGCCCTTACCACCCCCTGCTCCTTCTTCATTAAGAGGGATGCGGATCAAACCATCAGGAGCAGTCATCGCACGCGATAAGAGGCCTGTGTATTCGCCTTTAATGTCAAAATACCGAATTTCACGGAAGTTAAAGAAGCGCTCATAATACTCAGCCCAGTAATCCATGCGGCCACTGTAAACATTGTGTGTAAGATGGTCGATTACATCAAAACCACAGCCCTTTGGATTACGGTCAACGCCCTCGAAAAACTCAAAATCGATATCATATATCGTGTTACCCTCTTCAATACGGTCAACAAGATAAAGAGCAGCACCGCCAATGCCTTTAATAGCAGGCATCCGCAATTCCATTACACCGGTCGGAACATCAATCGGCTGAGCGCCCATTTCAAGTGCGCGTGCATAAGCTGCCTGGGCATCTTTAACGCGAAAAGCCATACCGCAAGCCGATGGTCCATGCTCTTCAGCATAATATGCGGCAGGGCATCTTGGCTCATAATTGGTAATGAAGTTAATGTCGCCTTGACGCCAAAGCGTCACATCTTTTGAACGATGCTTTGCAATTGAGACAAAACCCATTGATTCAAAAATCGGCTCTAAGATTCCCTTTTCAGGCGCAGTGAATTCTACGAACTCAAAACCGCACAAACCCATGGGATTCTCAAAAAGATCAGCCATGACTACACAACTCCGTCATTCTTATATATTAAAGGAATCCGGCAACAGTTGTTGTGCCGGTCAATTTCTCTTGGTACTATATTAGTTACATTAGAAACTATTTGCAAGTATGGTTTGCCCGAATGACAAAAAAAAATTCAAGTACTACACTCTTTTTGAGCCAATTTTTACCTTATAGATTATCGGTTTTATCAAACAGAATTAGCCGCGCCATCGCGGACCAATATGAAGAGCAGTTCCAATTAAGCCTTGCCGAATGGCGTGTTATGGCTGTCTTAGGTGAGGAAAACGGCCTATCTGCAGGACAAGTTGCTAAACGTACAGCAATGGATAAAGTTGCCGTATCGCGTGCTGTAGGCAAACTACTCGACGCTGATCGGATCGTTCGCTACTTCTCTGAAAAAGATCGCCGTCGCTCTATATTATCGCTGTCGGAATCTGGTCATGAGATATACAGCCATATCGTCCCCATTGCCCTCGAATACGAAAAGAAACTAATGGAACAGTTGGCCCCTGAAGAACAAGAACTGTTAGACGCTTTACTTGAAAAACTTCAGGATATTCAGCTTCACGCTTAAATTTCTATAGTTCTTTTACCAGCTTTAAGAAGTTCGCTTTCCAGTCTTCAGGCTGGGAAGATAGCAGAACCATCAAAAGCAACCGCGCTTTGCGCCCTTTAAGAGCGCCACATGGTAAAAGCCCCCTGCTAATCAAATCAATCTCAGCCCCCTTGTAACCATAGGAACTTTCGAGCACAGGGCCACAACTGGCGCGTGTTGCCAGCAAAACCGGTATCCGCTGTGCCAACTCACCTAACGCATCTGCCCAGTCCTCTGACACGTGCCCCGCTCCCAGCGCTTCAACCACAACTCCCTGATAACCAAGTTTCTCAATATTTCTTAGTAGATTTACATCCACTTCCAAACCAGCAGTCACAGTTAAAACATTAGGTATGATACTAGCTACAGTTAACGCACTTTCTATACTTGTCGGAGCGCTCCGAATTTGAACCTTTTGCTCGATCACATATCCGATTGGCCCAGCATATTCCGAAACGAACGCACTAAGAGCGACTGTATGCTCCTTGGCTACATGCCATGGGTCATGAATCTCACCGTTCATTACAACAGACACTCTAGGTGCATGATAAGAACCTGCCACCAATACCGCATTATATAAGTTGTTTGGGCCATCAGCACCGGGCTGCATTGCTGCACGCATAGCTCCAGTAAACACTATCGGCTTACTACCACTATATAGCAGACTAGCGATAAATGAGCTCTCTTCCATAGTATCCGTGCCTTGCGTAATTACAAAACCGTCTGCGTCAGATCTTTTAATCATCTCACACAAGCTTTGAATCATTTTTATGGAAATATTGGCACTACCTATGGCAGCAACATTTTCGGCTCTTATATCAGCGATATCACTTAGCCCAGGAACAGCAGAAATAAGAGCATTCGCATCAAGCGAAGGCGTAACCCCCGACGAAGCATCGGGGGTCATTGCAATGGTTCCGCCCAAAGCGTAAACCTGTATGACCGGCATGTTTTTCATGCCGATCTTTATATCTAAAAGTTACTTAAGCGCCAATAGCTTCTAGCGCCGGTACGTAAGAAAGGTTTTGATCACGAGCTACTGCTTCGTATGTAATCTTTCCTTCACAAACATTAAGGCCCTCAAGTAGGTGCTTATCGTCAGCCAAAGCCTGCTTCCACCCCTTATTGGCCAAGCGAATAGCATGCGGCAAAGTAGCGTTATTGAGCGCTAATGTTGATGTACGCGCCACACCACCTGGCATATTCGCCACGCAGTAATGAACTACTTCATCAACAACGTAAGTTGGCTCCTCATGTGTCGTAGCCTTTGACGTTTCGAAACAACCGCCTTGGTCAATTGCAACATCCACTAGAACACTACCACGGTCCATACGCGCGATCATATCGCGTGTCACCAACTTAGGGGCAGCAGCACCGGGAATAAGTACCGCACCAACCGTTAGGTCTGCACCAAGCACATACTCTTCTACCGCATCTTGAGTTGAATAAACCGTTTTTGCTGAGCCTTTGAAGATATCATCAAGCTGAGCCATCCGACGAATGGAGCGGTCAAGAATAGTAACATCAGCTCCCATACCAACAGCCATACGTGCAGCGTTTGTACCTACAACACCACCACCAATCACTGTGACTTTGGCAGGAGCAACACCCGGCACACCACCAAGAAGCATACCGCGGCCACCTTGGCTCATTTCAAGGGCATGAGCACCCGCCTGAATGGACATACGGCCCGCAACTTCTGACATCGGTGCCAAAAGCGGCAACCCACCAAAGTCATCAGTCACTGTTTCATAAGCAACAGCGATCGCCCCTGATTTAATCAAACCTTGAGTTTGAGCGGGGTCTGGAGCCAGATGTAGGTATGTATATAGAATTTGACCTTCGCGAAGCATTTCGCACTCAACCGCTTGAGGCTCTTTTACTTTTACAATCATGTCGGCTTTAGCAAAAATTTCTGCAGCAGTCTCAATCACTGTTGCACCAACCGCCTGATACATCTCGTTCGTGAAACCAATTTCAAAACCAGCATTATGCTGCACTATCACCTCGTGACCATTTGCTATCAGCTCCCGCACTGACGCAGGCGTCAAACCTACACGATACTCACGATTCTTAATTTCCTGTGGAACACCAACTAGCATCCAACCCTCCTAAGATACAAAATACAGCTAGGCTTCAAGCCCAAAATTACGAGGCACAATCTACATAAAACCGAACGAAATGTCCTTGCAAATACTGCTAATATATGCAGAATTTTTGCAAGTTATCTTACATATATCACAATATAATGACGGATCCTTTACTTGATGAAGCTAAACAAGATTGATCAAACCATATTAGAAACTCTCCAAAAAGATGGAAAACTTTCAAACGTTGAGCTTGCAAATAAAGTAGGCTTATCTGAATCCGCATGTCTGCGCCGCGTTAAAAGTTTGGATGAAAAAGGTGTCATTACACACTATGCAGCGCATTTAGATGCAGCAGCGGTTGGATTACCGGGCACAGTATTTGTCCGTGTATCCCTCGAAAATCAGCAGGAAGAGAAACTACATCAATTTGAAGCAGCCGTACGTGATGTTCGTGAAGTTATGGAATGCTATCTTATGAGCGGCGATGTAGATTATATGATCCGCGTGGTAGTAAAGGACACGTCCGACTACGAACGTATCCATAATATTTTAACCAGACTACCTGGTGTTGACAGAGTTCACTCAAGTTTCGCTCTTAGAAGCGTGCTTAAACGGACCCGCCTACCCCTTGAGCAACCTTAAGCCGTTGCCTCTTTTACAACAGGCTCTTTGGACAACAGCAACAGCCAAACCAGACCAATTATTATAAAGAGCGCGCAGCCTGACAGAATAGTAGGGTCTATATAAATACGCTCATTAAACTGGAACTCACCAGCAGACACCCTCGCCCATCCGCGAAAATGCTGATTTGCAGCAACATATGCACCTAGAAAGCCAAAAACACTGCCGATATAACGCGGAATCCAATGCCGAGGATTTGGTAACATTAGAATAATGCCCAGCAACCCAATTACTGTACGCTGCGTCCTACAGTATGGGCATTCATAAACCATTCCTGTTAGATCTGTTATCCATGCAATAATAGAAATTATGAGGGCAATTGCTCCAATCAACCGCAGTCGCCCAGTATAAGTTTCAAGGTCAAATAAAAACACAACCAAAAGCCTCCTAACTATCTTAATGATCAGCCTACCAAGGATTCCCTTAGCAGGTACGTCTTTTGAAAAGATAAATAGGAGAAAATAGTTCTCAGATTAAACCAATTTGCGACATAATGATACTATTGCACGACGAACAGCTCACGAAAGCGTTACCAGCATATTACAACCAGCTAGGCACAGGTAAGTCTTTGCTACGCAGAAATTCAGCATTAAATAATTTCGACTGATATCTAAGGCCGCTATCGCAAAGCAAGGTAACAATCGTATGACCTGGACCAAGCTCCCGCGCTAAACGAATTGCTCCAGCCAAGTTAATACCTGTCGAAGACCCAACGCAGAGCCCCTCCTTGCTTAAAAGATCAAAAGCTAAAGGCAAAGCTTCGGCATCACTTATTTGATAGGCATGATCGACTGGTGCACCATCAATGTTTGCCGTTACTCGTGACTGACCAATACCCTCAGATATTGACCCGCCAGAGCTTTCGAACGTGCCGTTGGTAAAGTAACTATACATTGCTGCCCCCATGGGATCAGCCAGCCCAATAACAATATCTTTATTCAGCTCTTTCAGACCTATGGCTGTACCGGCAAGAGATCCACCTGAGCCAACCGACGTAATAAAAGCATCTATCTTTCCGTCCGTTTGTGCCCAAATCTCGCGTGCAGTAGTTTTAATATGAGCTTCACGATTTGCAACATTATCAAACTGGTTCGCCCAAATTACTCCGTGTTTCTCAGTAGACGAAAGTTCTTCTGCCAAACGCTTCGCAATATGTTGGAAGTTGTTGGGGTTTGAATAAGGGGCTGCTGGTACTAGCTTCAACCCTGCACCTAATACTTTCAAGGTATCAATCTTTTCCTGCGACTGCGTCTCAGGCATGACTATAAGTGTGCGATAGCCTTTTGCATTAGCGACGACAGACAGGCCGATACCTGTATTACCAGCTGTACCTTCTACAATTAGACCCCCAGCCTCCAATTGACCTGCTTTTTCTGCTTCCTCTATTATATTGAGAGCTGGGCGATCCTTAAGCG
Organism: Kordiimonas sp.; assembly: GCA_040830325.1. GTDB lineage: Bacteria > Pseudomonadota > Alphaproteobacteria > Sphingomonadales > Kordiimonadaceae > Kordiimonas. Next base: position 6,353 of record JBFOLV010000539.1, read on the forward strand.
AGCCGCCAGGATTAGCATATTCCGCCTTGCCTAATATAGTACAGCCAGTCAATTCAGATGCATACTTCAACTTGATAAGAGGTGTGTTCCCAATCGCAGCGATTGCACCAGTTTTTTCGGCCATATTAACTCTCCGTTACAGAAACAGGTTCTTAAATGGCATGCATTGGCATCTTTTCAAGCCTAATATCAACCCAAGA
>JBFOLV010000540.1:0-4823 GCA_040830325.1 Kordiimonas sp.
AGGACGCTGAGGGTCAGATGTTTGCTGATTTGGCGTTGACAATTGCCATCGGGGTTAGTGTTTCGTTGTTAGTGGCTGTAACCGTGCTGCCAACAACTGCGGGATATTGGATGCGACAGCTGCCAGAGCCTCTGCAAGGTGAAACCGTATGGGACCGGATGACTGACCGGCTCATGAGGATAACTGGGACGCCAGCACGCAGATGGGCTTGGGTGGCAGGACTTATCGTGTTCTCGATTTCCGTTACTATTTATCTTTGGCCCCAGAGCAACTATTTGCCACCGGTGAAGCGGGATACTGTAGATAGCTTCCTATTTTTCCCACCGGGTACAAATGTTGAAACAGCCGAGCGAGAGATTGCTCAGGTGATCGACGCGCGTATTCAGCCTTATTTGAAAGGTGAAAAAGAACCTAAGGTAAGAGACTATTTTTTCTGGTCATTTCCTGGGGCAACTGGTGGCTGGCTGGCGATGAACGGTGAAGACGGTGCGGACTTGGAGGTTTTACAGAATATTGTGCAAACCGACATTATCACCGGTATTCCTGATCTATTTGGATTTACACTTCGGCGTAGTTTGTTTGGTGGTTTTGATGATGCAAATAGCGTGGAAATGCGCATTACTTCACGTGATCTGCAGGCGGTTAAAAACGCCGCAATGCAGGGTATGGGAATGGTTATGTCTGCCATTCCAGGCTCCACAGCAAATCCTACCCCTGATCCTTTTGCAGAAGCAACAGAGTTGCAGTTCTCGCCGAATGATGAAAGGCTTGCTGAAGTTGGTTGGACACGGCGTGACTTGACATCAGTTATTCTGGAACTGGGGCAGGGTACTTGGCTCGGAGAATATTTTGATGGCCAAGAACGCTTGGATATTTATCTAAAATCAAAACGCTTTGATACGCCTGAACAAATGGCAGAAGTGCCGGTCTTTACGCCTAAGGGCGGTGTGGTGCCTCTTGGTGAGTTGGCAACAATTAGTGAGGCTCTTGGGCCGAATGCGATTGTACGTTTCGATCGTGTTCGGGGTTACGGCTTGTCTGTGAATCCCCCCCCGGGTATGGCCCTTGAAGAGTTGATTTCCGAATTGAAGGAGAAAGTGGAGCCTGGGCTTCTGGCGGCTTTGCCTCGTGACGGCCAGGTTTCCTATGCCGGGAGCGCAGAAGACTTAGCGCGGGCGATTGGCACGCTCAGTGTGAACTTCTTCATGGCATTCGGTTTGCTGGTGTTAATTATGGCGGCGCTCTTTAAGTCCTTTAAGTCGGCCCTTTTGGTGGTTATTTCCATCCCTCTCGCTGGCGTAGGTGGTGTGATTGCCTTGAACATCATGAATTTGATTAAGTTTCAACCGCTTGATCTGCTTGGTATGATCGGCTTTATAATTTTGCTAGGACTGGTAGTTAATAATGCGATCCTTCTAGTAGCTCAGACTCAGACAGCTGAGAGCAGGGGCATGAACCGACAAGATGCTGTTCGGCAAGCGTTACGTTTAAGGTTGCGCCCAATTTTTATGAGCACACTTACAAGCTTATTTGGCATGTTGCCTTTGCTCGCTTTCCCTGGAGCAGGTAGTGAAATCTACCGCGGTATGGCGGCTACAATTGTGGGAGGTATGAGTGTTTCAACAATCTTTACGCTTATTTTGCTGCCTAGCTTGTTGCAGTTAACTAAAGGCTCAACGGCAGTTTCTGAGGGTCAGGATTCTGGTCTTGTTACCAAACCTGCAGAGTAACCTGTTAGTATCTACGAATAGAGAGAATGATTAAAAGTATGTTTGGTTATAGAAAACGGATGCCTCTTAAGGTTCTATTTGTTTGTGCAATAGCTCCAATCGTTGCGTTTTCAGTGCTCGCGCAGGATGGGCCACCGCCAGCACAAGTGCGTGTTACAGTGGCGGAAGAACGTCTCATGGCACCACAAATGGATGTTTCTGGTACTGTTATAAGCCTTAATGACAGCCAGATTTCTGCTGAAGTGGAAGGGCCTCTTCTTTGGGTTGCTGAGGTTGGTGCCAAGGTGGATGCCGGTGATGTGATTGCACGTATTGATGAGCGGTTGTTGCGGGTTGCACATAATCAAGCTACGGCAAGGCTTAAGCGCTTGCAGGCTGACATGGTATTTAGAAAGCAAGATGTCGCACGCTTTGAGGAGTTAGCGGCAAAGGATAATGCTTCGCGGGCTCGCCTAGAGGAAGTTATTGCCCGCCGCGATATGCTTGAGCATGATATTACGGACGCAGAAGCTGTAGTTGAACGCGCGAAGGGTGATTTGGAAAGAGCCTCTATTAAGGCGCCCTTTCCGGGCCATGTAGCTTCCCGCATAGCAAGTAAGGGCGAATATCTTACTATTGGCAAGGAAGTGTTGCGGCTGGTTGATACGCAAAACATGGAGATAGTTATTCCTGCGCCTCTCGCTATCGCGAGCTATTTAAAAACTGGCTCTGAGGTAACTGTCCATGAAGCTGCGGGTACCCATATGCTTCCCATACGTACTGTTGTTCCAGTGGGCGATAGCATTTCTCGCATGGTTGAGGTGCGCTTGTCTGCTCCAGCTGAAGATTGGGTGGTTGGTACTCCTGTTAAGGTCAGTTTACCCAAAAGTGATGCTGTCCGAGCTGTAGCTGTACCTCGTGACGCGCTTATTCTAAAGGGCGGTTCTGTGTTTGTGTATAAAGTGAATAGCGATATGACCGCTCAACAAATTAAAGCTGAAGTTTCTGCAACAGTTGGGTTATGGGTCTCTCTTAAAAATGGTGTAGAGGCCGGAGATCAAGTTGTTATTCGGGGCGCAGAACGTTTACAACCCGGACAGGCTGTTTCCATAGATAACTCACAAGTATTGGCCGCGCAGTAAGCTATCCTGCTCGGTTTTCCGAAAGAAAAGGGACTGTAGTTCCTTTTCTTTCAATTCGCAGTGCGCTTGCTTTAAATTGCTCTAGTATATCTATGCTATCAGGTTTCAGAAATAAGACTTTGGTCAGGGCGTCCGCAATCATGCAACTAGGTGCAAACACAGAGATGCTATCGTCTGTGGAGATTAGTGAGCCTGTTTCTGGTTCAACGATAAGACTGTTTTTGTTTGTGTATTCTGGTGCGCTGGTGGCAAGGGCTGGGGCTTGCATATCAATAGCGATAAATTGATCCCGTCGTTTCGGAGAGGGATGCCTTATGTTTACTTTCTCATTGCACCAATCTTGGAAACGTAAATCACCACCTGCGTTCACACACACTTGTGTTAACTCAATTGGTTGCGCTGCTATTACATCTATTGCTTTATCGACGGCGTAGCCTTTTGCGATGCCTCCGAGATCAAGTTTGATGTTTTTGTTAAAACTGATTTTCCCATCCAGTAAATGAACGTTGTTCCATGTACCACTTTCCGCATCTTCGAAGCAGTTAGGGAGACCTCCGTGATGCATCAGCTCATTAGCAACTGTAATATCATAAATGCCGCTTGTTAAAGCGCTAAGAAGTAAAGCATGGCTGAGGACAGCTTCCATATCTGGGGTGATGGGTACTGGCCCTAAGAAAGCTTGTTTGTTTATCTTTGTCAGTTCGCTATCGGCTCGATGAAAGCTCATTAGATTGTGAATGCGTTCAATTTCTGCAAAGGCCGTGTTTGACACCTCAATCAGTTGATCATCAGTAGCTTCTCCCGTCAGGCTTATATCAACATAGGTGCCTAGGAGTGGTTTGCATCTGGTCAGGGTGTTCATAGATATCGTAATCTATATATGCTTCAGCACTATAGCCCATGTCTGGGTCAGACGATTAATACCATCAGTTATGTGTCTACAGGAAAGTGTTGCACCAGATATGTTTCTGATTTGTTTATCGAGTTTCAGACGTTCTGACGCATCTTTGCCGTGGAACTGAGAGCGCCATTTAGGGTTTGCGACTTCATAACCATAGGTTTCCCGGTATTCGAGGATCTCAAGCCCCGTGACGCGGCCTTTATTGTCTAACCCGAAAGCCATATCAATATTCTCATGTTTACCGATAATTTCGTCTAGGATGAACCATCCGCCATCTTCAGTGCGCCAGGCTTTGATATGTGATGACCGAACCCGAACGCGCGAAGCTTTTTTTATTGCTTTCAGCTGTTCTTTGGTCAGATCAACGGGCTGAGGTGACATTTTCATGTCACCCCATATCGCTTTACGTGCTTGATCGGCGCTCATATAGATTTTTGCCCATGCCTTTGGCGTGATGGTGCAAAAAAGGCCTGCAGTAGCCATAAGGCTCAGTTTCACAAAAGAACGTCGATCAAAGTTACGCATAACTAGTTACCTTGTTTTTAAAACTCGTAACCAAAGTAAAGGGCAACGTGCGCACTTTCATGCTCGTCCCAGTTTTTACCATTGGCATTGAAAGAGTGCGGCGAACCACCACCTGATACTTGGAATAGAGCGCCGGCAGTTACCCACCATTTTTCCGCAGCATAATGCACTGTTGGGCCAAAATAATTACCGTTTTGGTGCTGTGTTCCGAATTGGAAGCCATTCAAACCAAACTTAGATGGTGTAAGTGATGGGTCATCATATTCGCCATTTACGATTGGGCTCAAATAGTCTGACTGGTGGCGGAACTCTAATCCAAGGAACCATTTTGGTGCTACGCGGTAAGATACGCCAACCGCGATATCGATAGCGATCTCTTCTTCTTCGACAAACTCAACACCTCTTTCACCAGATGTACGGTTTTCAAATTCGATTTTGGGCGTGAAGGCAAATGTCAGAGTGTCATCGAGAAAGTTTTTCTGGAAGAAGGCTGTCACTGCGATTGCGTTTTGGTTGATGTCTGCACCATCCAGACGGTACTTACCG
>JBFOLV010000541.1:0-4381 GCA_040830325.1 Kordiimonas sp.
CACCCATCTCAATGATTCGCCTACACTGAGGCATTCTTATTATACATACTCAATCATCACTGAAACTTATGGTTTCAGAATAGCTTCCATCTGTTCCCGCATGATGAACTTTTGCGCTTTGCCTGTTACTGTCATGGGGAATTCTTCCACAAAGTGGATGTAACGCGGAACTTTATAGTGAGCGATCTTGTCTTTGCAAAAAGCCATTACGGCATCCGCATTACAGTTCGTACCTTCCTTGAGGATAATCCAGGCGCAAACTTCTTCGCCGTATTTCTCATCAGGGACACCGAATACCTGTACATCCTGAATGTCAGGGTGCGTGTACAGGAACTCTTCAATCTCACGCGGGTAGATGTTCTCACCACCCCTTATGAGCATATCCTTTAGGCGGCCAACAATCTGACAGTAACCTTCGCTGTCAAAGGTAGCGAGATCACCTGTATGCATCCAGCCGTCACGTACCGCTTCGGCTGTTTTCTCTTCATCATTCCAGTAGCCTTTCATAACGCAGTACCCACTGGTGATCAGCTCACCCGTTGCACCAACAGGCACATTGTTACCGTCTTCATCAACAATCCGCACTTCCGTTTGCGGCAACACGCGCCCAACAGTGGATACACGCTTTTCAACAGAATCAGACACACTGCTCTGGAAGCTTAAGGGGGCGGTCTCGGTCATGCCGTAACCAATGGTAACGCCAGCCATATGCATCTCACCAATAACCCGTTTCATGACCTCAATGGGGCACGGTGACCCTGCCATAACGCCTGTACGAAGGCTGGACAGGTCAAAGGTGTTAAATTCAGGATGGTCCAGCATGGCAATAAACATAGTGGGTACGCCGTGCAAGGCAGTGCACCTCTCTTCTGCTGATACCTGAAGGGTGAGTAAGGGATCAAACCCATCGTTGGGGTAAACCATGCAAGCACCATGGGTTACGCATGCAAGATCACCCAGCACCATACCAAAACAGTGATACAGCGGGACAGGAATACATAGTTTATCTTCCTCTGTGAACTGCATGGCACTACCGCAGAAGAAGCCATTATTGACAATACTATAATGGCTAAGGGTTGCGCCTTTGGGCATGCCTGTGGTGCCGCTTGTAAACTGGATATTGATCGGATCATGGGTTGAAAGGCCAACCTGTATATGCGCCACTTCTTGGCTCAGCTCCGATGTGGCCAAGGCTGTCACATCGCGGTACGTATAAAAACCAGGTAAGGCATCACTACCTAATTTGATAACAAACTCAAGGGACGGAATTTTTGCTGCACTGAGCTTCCCAGGCGCAGCACTAGCCAGTTCCGGCGCAAGCTTTTGTAGCATCTGAACGTAATTACTGGTCTTGAAACTTTCGGCCGTAATGATGGCCCTGCACTCTACTTTATTCAGAGCATACTCAAGCTCAGAAAGCCTGTAAGCTGGATTAATGTTCACAAGGATGATACCAAGCTTTGCTGTAGCAAACTGGGTGACTGTCCATTCTGCACAGTTAGGCGCCCAGATACCCAGCCTGTCGCCAGATGTTAGTCCTAGAGCATGAAGACCGGCGGCCAGTGCATCTACTTCTTTGGCAAGCTCTCCGTAAGTCCAGCGAATATTCTGGTGCTTTACAACAAGTGCTTCCCGTGACCCATGAGTTGTAGCAATTCTGTCAAACAGGTCACCAACGGTTTCTTCACAGAGGACAACATCCTTGTCCCCAATCACATGGCTATTCAGCATTATCCCCTCCCCTTACAATTTGCCCCCGAACCATCACAGTAGTTCAGGGGCAAAGAATACGCTTAAACCAGCTGTATTTTCTAGAATCTAAATGCAGCTCTTACACCAACACGGCGCGGTGACATAATTGTATCGCGATGCACACTGTCGCCTGCAAAGAAGAAGGCATTCCAACGATTTGTTGTTATGTAGCTATCGAACAGGTTTTCTGCGAACAGTGACAGGTCCCAGTTATCTTTGGACAGAGTAATTTGTGCGTCAAAGATATCATACGAGTTGATATTAAATTGCGGATCAAACGCAGCCCCTGAGCCGATCACATAATTATCAACATACCGGTAGCTACCCCTCAAGGTCAAATCAAGGTCGTCACCCACTTGAGTTGTATATTCCGCTGCCATGGACACAGTCCATTCAGGCACGTATGGGAAGCTTTCCCCTGCACGATCAACGCCTGAGCCATCAACATATGTATCAAATTCAGCATCCGTATAACCGGCGTTTGCCGTAAATGTGAAGTTCTCAGTCAGGCGTGTGTTCAGCGACAGTTCAAAGCCCTGACTATGGCTTTCACCGGCGTTGTCAATGGCCGAGAATGGAACGCCATCAATCAACACAACGGTCTGCAATTGTTGACCTTTGATATTAATTTTGTACACAGAAGCATCAACGATAAGCTTTTTGTCAAGGAGCGATGCCTTGAGGCCTGCTTCATAGTTTATGGACGTTTCTTCATCCACAGCCCGAACGTTCTGTGACGCAGCAGGTGCCTTGTCAAAACCGCCACCCTTGAAGCCCTTTGCAACAGTGAAGTAGGTCATTACGTCTTCAGACCAGCGGAAAGCGATAGAGCCCATAGGTGACACATCACTGAAGGTATCTTTCCCTTCAGATAAAAACGCCCCAAAGAAACCAATAGGCGCAACAGAAAACTCAACATCAGAAACGTTTTCTACTTTTTCGCGGCTATAACGGAGGCCACCTGTGATATCGATAAAGTCTGCAATTGTATAGGTTGCCTGACCAAAGACAGCCCAGCCTTTTCTGTCTGTCTCAACTGTTTGACGATTTAAAATATCGTCAAAGAATGTGTCCAGATCCAATAGCGAATAACGCCGGTCAGAGAGAAGGCTTTCATCGTACCCATAAAGACCTGCTAGCCAACTAAAACTACTGTCGCCAGTTGATGCCAGACGGATTTCCTGTGAGAGAATCTTCTGCTCAGTTACAAGATCGTGCCTGTTGTCCACATATGTATTTGAGGAATCAAAATCAAACGGCATGATATTCTGCATGTCACGGTAACCCGTAATTGCGGTTAGCTCCATGCCGTCGAGATCAACGACAATATGCAACGACCCGCCCCAGTTAGTGACTTTCTGATCTTCCTGAAACTCACTGCTGACGCTGTAGCATTCACAACCTGCTTCCACACCGGGAACAGCAGAGTGTCCTTTGCCGCTCACACCGTCGAGACGAAATGTAACCTCAACAGAATCTGACGGTAAATACAAGGCAGAAAAACGCCCCGCAAACTTGCGCCAGTCATCCGCATCGGTGTTTAAGGTTGTATTCTCAATATAGCCATCTGTGTAAGAAAACTGCGTGGCGAAGTTAAGGTACAAAGTGTCATCCGAAACAGGTACATCAACTGATGAACTGAGATTCACTGAGTTAAACTCGTCCAGCTCAACGCGCACTTTACCGCCGAACTCTCTAGCGGGTTTGGCGGTAACAATATTGAGCGCACCACCTTGCGCGTTCCGCCCAAACAAGGTGCCTTGTGGCCCACGCAAAACCTCCACTCTTGCCAGATCAAGAAAATCAAGATCAAAACCGAGGCTCGGCATATAAACGCCGTCAATATAGGTTCCTGTGGATGGTTCTAACTGTGAGTTAGCGCCAACACCGCGAATAGTCAGAAACTGAAAATCACGCCCCGGAGACAGAGTATTTGACGAAAAATACAAACTTGGTACAGAGCCATACAGATCTGTGGCATTCTCTATACCATTTTGCTCCAGTTTAGGGCCTGTGATGGCTGCAATAGAAACAGGAACATCTTGTAAGCGTTCATCCCGCTTACGGGCCGTTACCATAATTTCTTCAAAGACCATGCCTTCGTCATTATCAAGAGCAATTGCCCCTGCAGGGTTCAGCGCTACGGACATAATCACGCCAGTGGCTGCGCCAGCATATCCGGCCATATTATACTTCACTTCACATCTCCCTAAGATGATTTTTACTCCCTGCTTTTTTTTACGGAGAAAAATACCTTAATGTCAATAAAATAACATAAAATTATTTTTTTATTGTTTTTGTTAAAAAAATTACAATATACTAAACCCAGATTGGCTATAGGTGCAAAAGTCCCTTAAACTGAAAGCCGACATAAATGCAGAGAGCGAAACAGTGTCGAAAAGCAGTGATATTACAGAATCTTCTCTTGCCTATATTCTGGTCAATGACTTGGGAGGGATTACTAGAGGCCGCGGCTTCCCAGCCGCTAATCTCGATAGTCATATGCAAAAGGGGGTGGGATGGGTACCTATCAACCAAACCATTACACCGTTTGATGATATTCCATATCCCGGTCAGTGGGGCCCTGTAGGCGACTGCCGCCTTATACCTGACCCAACGACAGAAGTTC
>JBFOLV010000542.1:0-4140 GCA_040830325.1 Kordiimonas sp.
AGCGCAATCTCCCGAGCCTCCTTACCCGCCGATATACGCGCCACTGATAACAATCACGAGTGCGGCTATTGTGCAGATTACAATGGTGTCAATGAAAGGTTCCATCAGCGCAACGATACCCTCTGAAACGCGCTCACCTGTTTTGGCTGGAGAGTGGGCCATGGTGGCGGAACCCAGTCCGGCCTCAGTAGAATATACAGCTCGCTGCATGGCAATAACTATCACACCGAGCATGCCACCAACGCCAGCTTGAGGGGTGAAGGCCTCCGTAAATATCGTTGCAAATGCTGCTGGTACTGCAGAAGCGTGCATTATAATGATCGTTAGTGCGGCGGTTAAATAAATGAATGCCATGGTAGGCACCAGCTTTGATGTAACCTTCGCAATTGAAGTGAGGCCACCTACGATAACCACAGCTGTTAGTAGCGCGACAAATATACCAAATCCGAGCTGCGAGGTCAGGCTATCTATTCCCGTGATAGTAACCAGCGCTTCATATGACTGATTAGTTTGCGCGATTTGCGTGAGGGAAGGAATAGCGAGTAGCGCGTAGCTCCACGCCAGAGTTTTACCAAGTTTACCCCATCCACGGGCTTTAAGGCCGCGCTCGAGATAATACATTGGCCCCCCAGAAACTGAGCCATCTTCGTTGATAACGCGGTATTTAACACCGAGCGTACATTCAGCAAACTTGAGGGACATAGCCGCAAAGCCGATAATAATCATCCAGAAAATAGCGCCGGGGCCACCAACGCTTATGGCGGCTGCAACGCTGGCAATATTACCGAGCCCAACTGTGCCCGACAGTGCAGTGGAAAGTGCCTGAAACTGTGTTACTTCGCCGGGGGCTTTATCATCACGGTAATCACCTTTGAGAATACTGAAGGCACGCTTGAAACTACGCATATTGATGAAGCCAAAATAGAAAGTCAGCAGGATCATCGGCAGAGCCAAAAATCCAACAATCCATTTCACTTCGAACCCAAAGAGATCAACGCTAGCAAAAACAAAATTGTTTAGTGAATTTGCGCCCGAGGACAAAGCCTGAACAAGGCTATTGTCGCTGTCTTGTGCTATTGCGGCTGAATTCAAGTTCAAAATTACTAATACACCAAGTGTAAGACGTTGGATTAAAGTCACGTCTGCTCCCCCACTTTAATTTGTGCAGAAGCTTAGAACAGCTAACTTGTGAGTGAAAGGGGCAAGTTAGGTTTAATTGATAACAAAACCGGTAACTGAACAAATGTGTTTTATATTATTTTTCGCCGTATCGGGGCATCATCTCTACGAAATTGCAGGGTCTGAAGCGTACATCCAGTTGCGTGACGAGTATTTTATCCCAAGCATCTTTAACTGCACCTGTTGAGCCGGGAAGTGCAAACATGAGGGTTGTACCGGCAAGCCCACCTGTAGCACGGCTTTGAATTGTACTGGTGCCAATTAGATCATAAGACAGCATACGGAACAGCTCACCAAAGCCTGGTATTGCTTTTGTGTAGAGCGGTTCAAAACACTCGGGTGTAATGTCTCTGCCGGTTAAGCCTGTTCCGCCTGTTGAAATGATAACATCAATGTTTTCATCAGCAATCCACGCTTCTAACTGCGATGTTATCGAAGGTTTGTCGTCTTTTACTATCTTGCGGTCAGCGATTCTGTGCCCCGCACTTTCTACCCGGCCAGCGAGAGTGTCGCCCGAACGGTCATCAGCAAAAGTACGAGTGTCGGAAATAGTAAGAACTGCAATATTTACAGGAACAAACTCAATAGTTTCATCAATCTTCGGCAAGGGCTGTTGTCCTAGTATTTATTAGCGTAACGGCGCGGCGAAGTGCATCAGCCGTTTGCGGTGTGTCTAAATGTTCAAGTGTTGGCCAGGCACCTGACGCCAGAGCATTCAAGCTTGGAGTGTCTTGCCCAAGGCGCATACGGTATAACCACAAGTTGGCCATAACACGTTCGATATAGTTCCGTGTTTCATAGAAGCCGATGGATTCTATGAACAGAAATGGGTCTTGTTGGTAAGGTACTTCTTCACGCCAGTTCATCAAGCTGCCGGGTCCACCGTTGTAGGCAGCGAGGGCCATGAATAAGTTGCCTTCTACATAGTCGCTATCCAGTAGGTAGGTAATATATTGCTGACCCAAGGCCATGTTAAATTCCGGCTCGTAGAGGCGGTGGCGATTACGGCGCAATAATGAGCCTTTTTTTGTAATGTAACGTGCAGTAGCAGGCATAACTTGCATCAAGCCACCAGCGCCAGCATGGCTTTTTGCGCGGCTTCTGAAGTCGCTTTCTTTACGCACCATCGCAAAAATTAGAGCGCGGTCTATCTTGAAACCACCTGCAGGCTGCCAATCGGGGAGAGGGTAGCGCGTTGATGTTGGTGCAGGGTGCCCTGTGCCACCCGCGCGGCCAAGTCGTATCTGAATAGAAGGTAAATTCAAGGTCGCTGAAAAAGCGAGCAAATCGTCTTGAACTGAAGTTCCTTCTCTGCCCCAAAGAAGACGAAGCTCTTCGTCCGCAATATCATTCCGACTTACTTCTGTTAGCGCAATGGCGCGGCGTGTAGCAGGGTGACGGAGTAAGTTATTCATTGCACCTGTGTCGAGGGCTGGTACGGACCAGTCGATATCAGATGTGATGCCAAGCTGTCGCGCTGCAATGAGCCCGTAGAAAGTTTCGCTAAAAGAACTAGCAGACTTAAGGTGCTGTGTGGCGCCATAGCTGTCACCCAGACGGAATGCTGCACGGGCAGACCAAAAATGTCCTGCTGATAAAAGCCAATCGCTTGCACGCTCAGCTTCACTCAGTAGATTGAAGTGTTTGTAGGCCGCTTCAGTGTTACCTGTTCGCCAGTTAGAAAGCCCTGCGATCCAATCGGTAGATGGTTCAAATTCTCGGCCCAGTTCAGCAGCTAAACTGGAGAGTGTTTTCGCCTTTAGGTCGTTGCCTTTATAATAGTGGCTGGCAGCAATGCGCTCTAGGGCGTCGGCTTTCTCATGGGGAACAAGTAAGTTCCGTTTTTCCATTGCCCAATATCGGCGCTCAGCTCTGTCTGGGTTGCCTTTCCTTACATAGCGGCGAACATTGGCAAAGAAAGTAGTGATGGACTTTCTTTCAAGACGAGTACGTCTTGGTAATGGTGGTTTTGGCGATGCAGACTGCCCTGTTACACCGGGATACCTAGTGTCTGCTGGCCGTCTCGGTGCCCTTGCCTTGCCTTGGCGTTTACGTGCTAAATTATATACCTGCCAAGCATTGGGGTGATCATTATACCGTTTAAGCCAAGCTGCAAGTTCGCTGTATCTGCTGCGATAACCGGTTGGGTGCATATAACGTTGAAATTGTACATGACCCATCAAGACATCATTGTCGAGGCGCTTGATAAGCTTGTCAGCTTGTTTCCACTTGGATTGGTTTTGCAAATCAAAGATACGTCTGTATCGTTTGACATCGGTATTTGACAGTACTGTTGGTATGACTTCAGTACCGGTTTCTTCTTTTTGTGCTGAAACCGAGTAGCTGTTTGTCAAAAACAAGCAGGCAAGAATACTGAGAACAATTTTACGGCTGCTCATTAAGATAACAGTTTCTCCCGAATAGCTAGTAAGTCCTGCCATGCAGCCCGTTTTTGTAGCGGCTGGCTCATGAGATAACTAGGGTGCGTCATAGGCAGCACATCAAAGTCAGTCCCATCAATCGACAGTTTCTTCCATTTTCCTCGAAGGCGAGAAATACTGTCTTCTGTGTTAAAGAGCGTTCTAGCAGGTATGCCGCCCATCAACACTACTATCTTTGGTTTGGCTAGGGCTATGTGGCGTTCAACGAACGGTTTGCACATAGCTAATACATCAGGGGTGGGTTTTGCGTTTCCTAAAAGACGCCATGGCACAAAGTCCGAGAGATAGACATTCTCTGCGCGGTTACAGTCGATTGCGGCAAGCATTTTATCGAGTAGTTTGCCTGCGGGGCCGGCAAATGGTTTGCCGCTTTGATCCTCTTCGCTACCAGGGACATCTCCAATCACCATTATTGGTGCGTCTTGTGTACCATCCGCAAAGACGGTGTTTTTTGCGGAACGTTTTAACAGGCCGCCATCAAAAGCTTTGAGGGCAGCCTCTAGCTCTTCCAGTGTAGTAG
>JBFOLV010000543.1:0-3583 GCA_040830325.1 Kordiimonas sp.
ACTCGCTCTATTGAATCATTAGGCCACTTGGTAATTAGTCAAACACTTACATCAATAACTTCACCAAACCCAGAAGAAGAGATATCGAAAACTTCTTCTGTTTCAAGAAAAAAACAAGCATTTAAACTAATTATTCAAGTAAAGATGTAATACAGGGCAACTAAAATTCCAGTATTATTATTCCTCAGGCTAAATTACACGAATACATCAATCCGTCTATCTTACTGCCATCGGCTCTCTTGTAATAGTTTTCACGAACTCCAACTTGCCGTAAACCATGGCGCTCATACAGATTTATCGCAGCTTCATTGTCTCGCCTTACTTCAAGAAACAACTGTTCGATTTGCTGCTGTTTTAAGGCACTCAACAAATAGGCCATTATGAAAGTAGCCAGCCCCTGCCCCTGAAACAGGGGATCAACTGCAATAGAGATCAATTCAGCTTCACCAGCCACAACTCTATATAAACAAAATCCTACAGGTTGGTTTTCTTGATGAAACAAACTTGCCTGCACTCCTGGGGAATCAAGAAGCTGCCTAAAAGCATTAGCCTGCCAAACCGCATCACCCTGAGGCTCAAAAGCCCTACGGTGCAGCTGTGCAAGAAGCGCAAGAGAAGCCTCATCGCGGCTGATAATATCCAGTACATTGACCATTCCAACCGTTAGCCAGCCTGAATTTCGAAAACAGCTTTTGCCTTTATGGCATCCGCTTGTCGTAGATAAGTCGGCTCAGGTGGATGATTTTGCGGATCAACATTCCGCGCCATCTTGGCTAAAACGACAGGGTCTACCGCCACACCTTCACTTGGACCCTCGAAATTTTGCAATAGCGCAACGCCGCTCCCACACACCAAACCGGGTTTTGCAGCAATTGCTTCGTCAACTTCTTCAACATCAACATTTACGGGAACACCAAGCCCCAGAGGCAGGCCACTTTGCTCACCAATATATGCCTGATAAAATACCTGACCACCCCGCCCCTTAGTCACAACATGCACCAACTGCTCTTTATCAGCCTTAACCCCAGCAGCAATAACAGGGAAAGACATGAGGCCAACGCACGGTATATTGAGAGATAAAGCCAAGCCTCTCGCAACTGACAAACCTATACGCAGACCAGTGAATGTGCCTGGTCCTGTGACAACTGCTACTCTTGTTAAATCCGCATAGGCCTGGCCAGCCTCAGCAAACAGTTCCTCTATCATCGGCAAAAGCCGTTCAGCGTGGCCTCGACCAATATCTTCCATACGAGAAAACTCTCGTGCGTCAGAAGTCAGTAGGGCAGCCGAACAATGTGTTTCGCTCGTATCGATTGCGAGTATAGTCAAAGAAATTCACCTACAATATCTGAGCTGCATCATCAAAGGACAGCCGAGGACTCCGAGGGAAAATACCTTCCGCAGAACCATACCCTATAGAGCATAAAAAATTAGCTTTCAGGCTCGTACCGCCAAAAAATTCCTTATCAACACCAGCTGCATCAAACCCAGACATCGGACCACAATCAAGCCCCAGACTTCGCGCTGCCATCATCAAATAAGCCCCTTGCAAAGTACCGTTTCGCGTTGCAGTTTCCAAAGCGACATCAGGGTCTGCGAACCAGTTTTTAGCGTCCAAATTATGCGGGAATAATTCAGGCAGCTTGTCCGCAAAATTCAGATCATGCGCAATAACCACCGTCGCGGGTGCGGCCATTACTTTATCCACATTACCTTCCATCAAAAATGGCTTAAGGCGCTGCTTCGCCTCGTCACTCATAATGAATGTAAACCGAGCAGGACTACAGTTTGCACTAGTGGGAGCCATTTTCAGCAAGTCATAAAGCGCTCGTATTTGCGCCCGTTCTATAGGCTTGTCTTTCCATACATTGATGGTACGCGCTTCACGGAACAATTGATCCAGAGCATCTGTGCTCAAACTTTCAGCCATAGAAGGCCCCTTTGTTAACGAGTTATATAACTGCTATATATAATTTCTATCCCGTCTTGCCAGTATAACAAGATGAGCGCAAGCTTCAGAAAGTAACACAGGATCTTAAATGCCCGTCACCAACTCGCACTATCTGTACGCATTTAAACAAACAGCTCTTCAGGCGTTTGTTTTAACACTGTTACTCTCGGCGATATTCACACCATTCGCTTTCGGGCAAGATAATACGGCTAAGCCGGAAGAAGCATCAGCGTCCGTGTTGCTATATCACCGTTTTGGTGAAGACACCCTGCCAACCACAAATATTCGGCTTGAGCAATTTGACGCGCATATCGAACAGCTACTTTCTGGCGGATATAGCTTCATGAGCCTGCGAGAAGCAGCCGCTCTTCAGAAGGCTAACCAGTCATTCCCGCATCAAACAGTTATTATAACAGTCGATGACGCATTCAAATCAGTCATAACTGAAGGCTGGCCTCGTCTTAAAGCTGCGGGCATTCCCATGACCCTGTTTGTATCAACAGACCCCGTTGATCAGCAACACAGCAATTATTTGACATGGGATGACATCCGCACCCTCAAGGAAGAGGGTGTCGAAATAGGTCATCATACCGCATCACATTTGCACATGCCTCATGCTGGTACTGAAGCCGCCATTGCGGATGTACGCCGTGCCAGCGAACGTTTCCTTGCAGAACTGGGGGAAGTCCCCCCTTTGTTTGCTTACCCATACGGTGAGTATACACCTGAACTGCAAGCCGCCATTGAAGCCGAAGGCTTTGAAGCTGCCTTTGCTCAGTTCTCTGGCCCCATAGGCCCATCTGAGAACACTTTTTCCTTGCCTCGATTTCCAGTAAATGAGCGTTTCGGCAACAGCGCCAGGTTTAAATTAATAAGCAGAGCAAAGGCCTTACCGGTAACGGATCTTATTCCGTCACAGCCCCTCATTACTGAAGGGAAAAACCCGCCAATATTTGGTTTTACAGTTGATCAATCTGTTCGCGGATTAAGCGCAATGGCTTGCTACCCAAGCCACCTTGGGAAGGCCGCAGAACTTGTGCAGCCCATCCCGCACCGCATTGAGGTTCGGTTCGATAAAGCTTTCCCAAAAGGGCGGAACAGGATTAACTGCACCCTACCTGCGGGGGGAGGGCGCTGGTACTGGTTAGGGCGCTTCTTTTATGTACCCGGTGGAGTTCTGGACTAGTTTTGCTATTCTACAGCCTGCACATCTACAACTTCTGGAACATAATATTTCAGAAGGTTTTCAATGCCATGCTTTAGAGTCATTGTTGAACTTGGGCAGCCAGCACATGCGCCTTGCATCTGCAAATATACAACGCCTTCTTTAAAACCACGATAAACGATATCGCCGCCATCACCCGCTACAGCGGGGCGGACTTTCTCATCGAGTAGGGTTTTAATTTGTTCTACAATCTCTGCATCTTCTTCGTTTTCGTCCGTAACGACTGTACCAAGGTCGGCGTCAGCATTCACCACCTCAGCGCCCGAAGCAAAAAACTGCATAAGACCAGCAAGCACATTGGGCTTCAAACCATCCCAAGCTTCTTCTGCTGACTTCGTAATGGTAATAAAGTCTTGTCCAAGAAACACGCCGTCCACACCACTGATCGCAAACATAGCTGTCGCAAG
>JBFOLV010000544.1:0-6359 GCA_040830325.1 Kordiimonas sp.
AGTGAAACAGTACCAACGTCTTCGCCAGAGCCTTCTTCGGTACCTGCGCCAGCTTCTCCAGTAGCCAGCCAAAAGTCTGATGGTAAGCTTGCTGAACTTGTTCAGGAAACAGAAAAGATGCTGGCGAAAGTTAAAGAGCACGTACAGCAAAACTGTGATTATGTTGGTGATAACTTTGCTGAAGAAGCCCGTAAAATTCATTACGGTGAAAGCGAAGAGCGCGGCATTTACGGCGAAAGCACCAAAGAAGAAACGGTTGAACTGATTGAAGAAGGCATCGATGTTTTGCCACTTCCAATGGGCCGTCCAACAGATAGCTAACCAAAACCAACCCTAAGTTTCTATCTAATTTGCTGTTAAATTGCGGTGGTAGAGTGCCTTAACTGTGCCTGCCAGTATCCAGCTATTTCATGCAAATGCGTGGTACACTATTGAAACAGCGCTTTCGCACTAAATATATAAAGGCCACAAATACAAAGCGAACGAGGGTACAACGGTGAAGGCATGGGTCTATAGTGCCTACGGGCAGTCGGATGTTTTGCGCCTTAAGGAGGTTCTGCGGCCTTCTTTTAAAGACGATGAAGTCCTCGTTAGAATTCACTCAGTATCCCTAAATGCATCCGATTGGGAGTTCCTTACTGGATCACCGTTTTATGCCCGTATTGGCGGTTTGTTTAAGCCAGGGGTGAAGATACTTGGTTCCGACATCGCCGGGTATGTTGAAGCTGTGGGTTCAAGTGTGACCCGCTTCAAGGTGGGTGATGCTGTCGTTGGGGATGCCCTATCAGTATTTGGTGGCTTGGCAGAATATGCAGCGTTACCTGAAAAGCTCCTTATTCAGAAACCTGAAGGTATTGGTTTAGCCGAAGCCTCAACGTTCCCGCAAGCAGGCGTGGTGGCGTTGCAGGGACTGCGAGATAAAGGTAAAATTGAAGCGGGTGATAATGTGCTCATCAACGGTGCTGGCGGTGGTGCCGGCACTTTTGCTATTCAACTGGCGAAGATGTACGGTGCGGTGGTGACGGGGGTTGATAGTGCTGAGAAGCAAAAAGCTATGCGCGCAGTGGGGGCAGATCATGTGTTTGATTACCGTGCCGATGATTTCACAGCGGACGGCGAACAATATGATCTCATTCTAGACTTCGTAGCCAGCAGGTCACCGCTTGATCATAAGCGCTCGTTAAAACCCAAAGGGCGGTATGTTGTCGTTGGCGGCGCGGTTCTGAGGCTTTCGCAAACGCTCTTGCTAAGCCCATTTGTGAAGTGGTTGTCGGGTAAGGAAATGGGGATTCTTGCCTATCAGCAGAATAACGATGATCTAGCTTACCTGCTTGGGTTAAATAAAGCAGGTACAATAAACCCCGTCATTGACCAGCATTTTAAGTTTGAAGATACGCCGCAGGCACTCCAATATCTTGGGGATGGCCATGCTAAAGGCAAAATCATAATAACATTTGACCACGACGCAGGATAAACACTCATGAAAGCAATGGTATATGAGAGATATGGACCGCCGGAAGTTCTAGAGCTTAAGGATGTTCCAAAGCCAACACCCAAAGATGATGAGGTGCTGATTAAGGTTCATGCCGCCGCCGTAACGATGGGGGACTGCGAACTCAGAAGCGGCAAGATGGATAGCCTGCTGTGGATTATCATCCGCATTATGTTTGGCTTCTTTAAACCCAAATACCGAATACTCGGGCAGGAGCTTGCGGGTGATGTGGAAGCTGTGGGCGCTGAAGTGAAGCGTTTTCGGGCTGGTGACAAAGTCTTTGCATGCACGGACCAAAAAATGGGGGCGGACGCTGAATATATCAGCTTATCGCTCGACCGGGCTATTGCGAAGAAGCCGGAGAAACTGAGCTATGCGGAGGCTGCCAGCAGCCCTGTTGGTTGGACAAACGCTTTGCATTTTCTGAAGCTAGCTAAGCTTAAAAAGGGTGAGAGTGTGTTGGTGGTTGGTGGATCGGGCCTCATTGGCATTTATGCCATCCAGCTCGCTCGTTATATGGGCGCAGAGGTGACGGCGGTCGGTAATCATAAAAGCTTAGAGCTTATGAAAAAATTGGGCGCCACCCACGTTATTGACTATGAGCAGGAAAATTATTGGCAGAACGGCGAAACCTATGATGTGGTTTTTGAGGCTGTAGGTAAAAGCCCGTTTGGCAAGGCCCTCAAAACAACAGCCAAGAATGGTCGACTCATTATTGCAAACCCGCAAATCAACCAGCTTCTGCGTGTTGCGCCGATTAATAAGCTAACCAGCAAACGTGTCATTTGGCAGTTCGCGAGTGATACATCAGAGGACTTAGAGTATTTGTGTGAATTAATAGAAGCTGGAGAAATCCAGACGGTTATCGATAAGCACTATAAACTTGAGGAGCTAATCGAAGCCCACAAATACATCGAGACCGGCCTTAAAACCGGCGGTGTGATTTTGGATGTTATCTCGAATGGCTAAAATTCTGCCACGGCGCTCATAGCATAGTTCACTGCCACGTCACGGTTATCAAGCCGCCATTTTTGGCTAAGAGGGTTCATGACAAAACCTGTGGGGGGGGCGGCGGTGAAACCGACCTTTTCCACAGCGCTTGCTAGCTCTTCGGGCTTCAGGAATTTGTTCCAGTCATGGGCGCCGACAGGCAGCCAGCGCAGTACATGCTCCGCGCCGATAATGGCGAACAGGTAGGCCTTGGCGGTGCGGTTGATGGTGCTGAGCAGCATGATCCCGCCCGGTTTCATTAACTTTCGACAGGCAGTTAGGTAGGCGTCTACGTCTGCCACATGCTCAATCACTTCCATATTGACGATCACGTCAAACTGTTCACCAGCCTTAGCGAGCGCTTCTGCTGTGTTGTTGCGGAAATCTATTTCAAGGCCACTACGCTCTGCGTGCAGGCTTGCGGTTTTGATGTTTTTTTCTGAGGCGTCGACTGCAACCACATCTGCCCCGAGGCGGCACATGGGTTCGCTGATTAACCCCCCGCCACACCCGATGTCGAGTAAGCGCAGGCCTTCAAATGGTGTAGGGCTATCCTTTAGGCCATAGTGACGGGATACTTCCTGCCGGATGTAATTTAGGCGCGTGGGGTTAAGCTGGTGCAGAGGCTTGAAAGGGCCGTTAGGGTCCCACCAACTGTCTGCAATCTTTGCAAAAAATGCCACTTCGTTTTCGTCAACAGTAAGGCCGTCTACGGCATCTTTGTTATTGCTGTTTTGTTCAGTGGTTGTCATTTCTTGCGTCCCAGGGCGCTATTTGCGCAATTTTATAATATCCACGCTTGCGCGTAGCCGCGTCACCCTATACATAGGGGCCGCTTATAACTCAATTGACACCTTCCGGCGCGTTTGGCAAGGGGGTGTGTCAATATGACAGCTGCCGCAATTTGCGCGTATTTTCGCAGCATCATACGGCCCTAAGCAACAGTAATGTTTGACTGCCCCTAATGCCAGATGGCGCGGATATTTAAATGGCACGTATTGTAAAAAAGTTTGTTGGTACTTCGGTTGGTGATGTTGACCGAATTCGTAATGTGGCAACCCGTGTTGCCAAAGCATATAATAATGGTGACGAAGTAGCAGTTGTTGTTTCAGCAATGTCTGGCATGACCAACATGCTCGTTGGCCACTGCCGAGACGCGGCACCGATGCATGACGCACGTGAGTATGACACGGTTGTTTCTGCTGGTGAGCAAATCACGATTGGCCTCTTGTCAATTGCACTTCAGGAAATGGGGGTGCCTGCGCGCTCGTTCCTAGGGTGGCAGATACCAATTCGGACAAACAATGTACATGGGTCGGCGCGCATTGAAGAGATTGAAACCGAGAAGCTTGAAGAATGCTTCAAGGAAAAACGCGTGGCAGTGATTGCAGGTTTCCAAGGTATTGCCGACGATAACCGCATTACGACACTTGGTCGTGGCGGTAGTGATACATCCGCTGTTGCTGTGGCAGCTGCGGTTAAGGCAGACCGCTGTGATATTTATACTGATGTGGATGGTGTTTATACCACTGACCCGCGTATCGTGCCAAAGGCGCGTAAGCTAGAAAAAATTACCCATGAGGAGATGCTGGAGATGGCATCCCTTGGGGCCAAAGTATTGCAAACACGCTCTGTCGCGCTTGCGATGGTGCACGGCGTGCGCACACAGGTGCTCTCTTCCTTTGAAGACAAGCCTGGAACTCTTGTTGTTGGTGAGGATGAAATCGTGGAAAAAGAAGTTGTAACTGGAATTGCCTATTCCCGCGGCGAAGCAAAAGTAACTGTGGTTGGCTTAAAGGATGAGCCTGGCCGTGTTTCGAATCTGTTTGGTCCGCTCGCTGAAGCCAGTATCAATGTTGATATGATTGTGCAGAGCGCATCAGACAATGGCCGTTCCACTGACGTTACTTTCACTGTGCCTGAGGATGACCTCAAGCGTGCAGTTCAAATTATTGAAGAATCTGAAAAAGTGCCGGGCTACAAAGACCTTCTTTATACTGGCGATGTGGTGAAGGTTTCTGTTGTTGGTGTCGGTATGCGTAGCCACGCTGGTGTTGCGAAGAAAATGTTCGACACTCTTGCAGACAAGGGTATCAACGTTCAGGTGATTGCAACATCGGAAATTAAAATCAGTGTTATCATCGATGCTGAGTATACTGAACTGGCAGTTCGTGCCCTTCATACAGCTTATGGACTGGACGCAGCCGAGTAAAACCGGCTAAGAAGCGGTTTAATAAAAACTGTATAAAGGTTCAGGGTATGAGCGACGGCCAGCAAAAACTGCAAGCACTATGGAAACGCGGCACCGATTTTCTCGGTAGCGAATATGCGATTCTGGGTGGTGCGATGACATGGGTTTCTGAGCGCAATCTAGTTTCTGCGATCTCGAATGCTGGTGGTTTTGGTGTGCTCGCGTGTGGCGGTATGAACCCGGAGCAATTGTCTGCTGAAATTGCTGCAACACGTGAAATGACCGACAAGCCTTTTGGTGTAAACCTGATTACGTTGCATCCTGATTTAGATAACCTGATTGCAGTGTGTGCCGAACATAAAGTTAGTCACATGGTTTTGGCTGGTGGTTTGCCCTCAGGCGCTGCTATCGCTGCCATTAAAGAATTCGGTGCAAAGCTGATGTGTTTTGCACCAACGGCAACATTAGCGAAAAAACTCGTTCGTTCAGGTGCTGATGCCATCATCATTGAAGGCATGGAAGCTGGTGGCCATATCGGGCCAGTGTCCACAAGCGTGCTTGCGCAGGAAATCTTGCCTGTCGTGCAAAATGTACCTGTTTTTGTAGCGGGTGGCATCGGTAGAGGTGAAGCAATAGCATCCTACCTTGAGATGGGCGCGTCTGGTGCGCAGCTTGGAACAAGGTTTGTGGCTTCTGAAGAATGTGTCGCCCACGAGAAGTTTAAGAAAGCTTTCATTAGCGCCAAGGCGCGTGATGCAATTGCCAGTGTGCAAATTGATGATCAATTCCCGGTTATTCCGGTTCGTGCCCTTAGAAACCAAGGTACGGAAGAATTTATGAAAACCCAGCGCGAGATCGTTGGCAAGTTTCACGCAGGCGAAGTGAAACAAGAAGACGGCCAGATGCAGATCGAACATTTTTGGGGTGGGGCACTTCGCCGCGCAGTTGTTGACGGCGATATTGAAACTGGTTCTGTGATGGCTGGACAAAGTGTTGGCATGGTTAAAAAAATCGAGCCAATTCAAGATATTATTAACGAGCTTGTTTCACAAGCCGAGGCACATTTCGACTAATTAATTCCTGATTAGCACTGGAATGTTTCTGTCGCTTACCCTATATCCGAAAAGCGATTAACTGAGGGGACAGTTTTGCAGGCGCATGTAAGTCAGCCGAGATTATTGTTACGCCGATTGCACAGTGTTATGGCTGGCGACGGTGATGCACAAGATAAGCTGGACCGTGTTGTACGTGTGCTCGCCCAGAATATGGTTGCTGAAGTTTGCTCGCTATATCTAGCTAGAGCTGGCGGCATCCTTGAACTATTTGCTACAGAAGGTTTGAACGAAGAAGCTGTCCACCAAACTAGACTCAGGTTTGGTGAAGGTCTTGTTGGCTTGGTCGCTGAACGTGGTTTGCCGCTCAATCTCTCTGAGGCTCCCCAACATCCAAGGTTCGCATACCGACCGGAAACTGGCGAAGAACTGTATCATAGTTTCCTGGGTGTGCCGATATTGCGCACAGGTCGTGTTACTGGTGTGCTTGTTGTTCAAAATGTAGCTGCCCGGCGCTATAAGCCAGAAGAAGTTGAAGCGCTTCAGACCATTTCAATGGTTATTGCTGAGCTTGTTGGGGCGGGAGCCCTTGTAGATCCCGAGGAATTAGCGGAAGACGTAACAGCAATTGGCA
>JBFOLV010000545.1:0-3221 GCA_040830325.1 Kordiimonas sp.
CACCCCAAGGAGTAAGATGCTGCTATCGCCAGCATAGGTGAAAAGTGCCCCTTCAGCTGTTTGGCTTGATACAAGTTCATCTGGATCGCCGTTTGCCACTGAAATGGCTAGGATGTCTTGGTTTATGTCGAAGTCGGTGATCACGTCATTACCCCAAGGGGTATTGTCAGTCGAATCAATGCCTATTGAGAAACTAAATTCGTCACTACCTGTGCCTCCGGTTAAGATATCACTGCCAGCGCCGCCATCGAGGCTATCATTGCCACTGCCTCCAAACAGCACGTCACTACCTGTCCAACCAACAAGAACGTCATTACCCTCGTTACCTACAATGGTGTCGTCTCCATCGTTACCAACAAGGATATCATTTCCTGCTTGGCCAAAGACTTGGTCATCTCCAGCGTCACCATTGAGAACATCCTTTTGAGAACCACCGACGATGATGTCTGCACCTTCGCCGCCGTTTGCGTAATTCTCACCAGCACCAGTGAAAACAACGTCAGCTCCTGCATCCCCTTTAAGGGTGTCATTACCAGCAAGCCCTCGCATTACATCGTCACTGGAAGTGCCACTTAGTGTATCATTACCGTCTGTTCCAACAATGTCGTCGGGGTTTTCATACAATTCACCTTCTCGGTGAGCGATGAGATAGTCGCTGTAATTGGTTTCTCCGTCCCCATCCGGGTCGAGCGGGACTGTTATCTGCGTGAATAAATCCGAGTTTTCTGGTTTGATGGCAATATAGACCAGGTTCTGTCCCGTTAGGGGTAAACTGTCTGTAGAATAATACATGCCGTTATAGGCCCCACCATTTGGCGGAGATATTAAACCGCCAGGAGCAGCTGTTGCGTTTTCCCAGCCTGTTTCGTGGATATTGTCAAATGAGTAGCGCACTTCATGTTTGATATGTCCTTCATCTTTGTGCCGATTCCACGAAATAGTTACAGTGTCGCCATCAAAATTACTGGCGACTGAATATACCTGTTCGTCATTTTCTTTGTATGGTGTTTGAAAGAATTCAATTTCATCTACCATTACTTCGACTGGCCCCGAAAACGCATGGTCATCGGAGTTGGCGCGTGCGGTTATATAAAACCGGGTAAGAGCATCGAAGTAATTGATGCCTTCTTCGCCAGTAGCATATTGCATAGCACCATGGTCTTTTGCTCCGTCTGCACCTCGCATGTGTGATGGGTGCCAGTTCAGTACAATTTGTGTCCATTCTCCATTGGCGGCCGCGCCGACATGATGATACGGGTGCCCGCCTCCGGTTTCGTCGGAATAAGGA
Source organism: Kordiimonas sp. (assembly GCA_040830325.1). Taxonomy (GTDB): domain Bacteria; phylum Pseudomonadota; class Alphaproteobacteria; order Sphingomonadales; family Kordiimonadaceae; genus Kordiimonas. The sequence goes on from JBFOLV010000545.1 coordinate 1,289, forward strand.
TCGTTGGTTGTGGTGTTTTTGATGTAGGTGCCAACATTTGTATCACCGGTAAAAGCGCCATTAGAGCTGATACCATCCATTTCATCCGTATCCGGTAACTTCACCCAAAGGCGCATGCGGTTATAGGTATCAAATTCCCATGTTTGAGTTTGATCTTCTGCAAACTCTCTAGCGTACCCTCTGCCAACGGAGTGGTGGGCGTTGAATTGAAGATAGATATACCCGGTATCTACTTCGTATTTTAGGGCATCGCCCATGATGGCGTCTTCACTGGTTAAAGACAGTGTTCCCGTGCTTCCGCCTTCACCATAAACACTTGGATAGCCAGCACCTGCACCATTTTCGGGTAGGGCACCATTATTAAAGTCTGTTAAAATAAAGTTTTTGAGGGCACCGACATAAGCTTTTTCTGAAGGTGCCGTTGGCGGTGTTGGTATCTGCGGTGGAGTTATAGGGTCTTCACCATTATCGTCGCCCCCACCAGTACTATCATCACTCGCTTCAATAATCTTTATGTCAGCGTCTTTGCTCAGTGTAAGGGGGCTTTCAAGGGAATAAACTGCTTGACCAGTACCTGCTTCTGTTAAAGAGAACGCGTTGATTGTGCCTTCCATGAAGTCTTGTGCGAGGAAAGGGGTGTGCGCTTTGCTGGCCCAGCCATTTGATCCTAACTGCAATACTTCTTGGTTGTTAGCTAAGCTGAAACTAAAATTAGCATGACCTTGTTCAACGCCGTCCACGAAAAGAGACACTCCGTTGTTGTCAAATTGTACACTTAGTTGGTGTTCTTCACCAGCAGCTAGGATTTGATCAGTTTTTATCCAGGTCTCACCTTTATCATCTTGCAGGCGGATATTGATGCGACCGTTTTGTGAGAAGGCAACAATATGTCCGCCATCTCCGTTTCCCAATGCATCTTTAGAAAAAAGAGTTTGCCGTCCATCTATGCTATCAAGTTGGAAGTTCATAGAGATAGCGCCATAACCAACCGCTAAAGTATCACTGTGTTCTATGAGTAGTGCTTTTATGGTTTCAGGTTCATTCATCACCGGCGGACTGGGGGGCTGAATAGGCGTTTGAAAGGGGATGATTACACTGTCTGCCGCCCCGTCCAGTGTAACAGGCGCGGCCAGCGTGTACGCACTGTTGCCATTTTCATCGGTAAGAGAAAATTCGCTGATGGTACCTTCCATAAAATGCGATGCGGAATAGGGGGCATGGACTTTGCTAACCCATCCGTTAGCGCCTAGCTTCAGGACTTCAGTGTTGTTTGAAAGGCTGAAGGAGAAGTCAGATTCAGCACGCAATATATCGTCCACATATAAATCTACACCGTTTGGGCCAAATTTTACTTCAAATGTATGATCAGTGGCGGCGCTCAGTATTTGGTCTGTTTTTATCCATGTTTCGCTGTTTTCATCCTGAATGCGCATATTGATGCGACCATAATCGACAAATGCTACAATATGCCCACCGTCCCCGTTTCCCGATGCATCTTTAGAAAAGAGTGTTTGACGGCCATTTGTTGTATCTAGATTAAAGCTCATGGAAATCGAACCGCTATCTATCTCGAAAGCCGATCCATGATCCAGGAAAATGGCCTTTACTATTTGTTGCTCCTGCACATTATTTGTTGCTTCAGCATTATCTTGTGTCGATTGTGTTTTCATTTGTTCCTCGCATCTATCAAAGCCATGAGGATCAATAGGTTTCACTGTGGAGAAAGCCCTATAACCTCATGTGGTTACAAAAGACTGTGGGTTGGCGGTAATCGCAAAGGTAATTGCGCGAATTGTTCTAATGTGTTCGTGAGTTGATGTTAGTTTCGCTTACTGGTGAGTTCGTGCTTCGTAGAACGGTCGGCATTACTTAACTATTTGCGTTAGTTTTCCTTGTTTTTTGCCTTTACGTTTAACAACGAATGCCAGCTCCC
>JBFOLV010000546.1:0-2849 GCA_040830325.1 Kordiimonas sp.
ATGAGGTTGATAAGCACTTGTTCCAATTGAACCGGGTCTATATTCAGTTGCAGATCTTTTGAAGGGCAGATCTCTATTGCATGGTCTTTGAATAGGGCGTTTGTCTTTTCAACAAGTTGGAGAATGGAAGTAATTTTCTTTTGCGGTTCCGGTAGTTTTGCTAGCTGTTTGTAGCTGTCCACAAACTGACTTAAACTAGTGGCCCTTTCCCCAATGATAGTAAGGCCCTCAAGCAAATCATCTCTGTTACCAGAAGGCGTAGTCTCTTTTTTAACCAGGCGTCCAAGTGTCTGACTAATTGACGCTATTGGTGACAGCGAATTGTTAATTTCGTGACTAATCACCCGAACAAGGCTTTGCCAAGCTTTTCTTTCCTCGCTGCGGAGTAGGCTGGTAACGTTTGAGATGAATAACAGTTTATGCTGTTCACCTGTTCTGCGAAATTCTTCAATGTGAACATTGAAGCGTCCCTGTTGTTGTCCGAAAGACAACTCCACTACTTGGTTGTAACCACTTGAAAAGTCCTGAATAAAATCCAATTGCCTTAACAGTTTTTGCTGCGAATCCTTGCTGTCCAGTAAGAAAAGTTTCTCAGCGGCGGGATTGAGAAAACTGATACTGTTTTTTTCAGTGAGAGCAATGATTGCAACGTCAATATGGTCAATTATGGTGTTTACCAATAGTTGATTTTCGTCAGCTTCCCAGCGCTGTTGGCTAAGGCGTTCAGCCAACCCATTTATTGTATCTACTAGTTCATCAAGTGCACCGCCCGTTTGGCTGGAAACAGCGCGCATGCTGTATTCACCTTGAGTCAGTGCTTCGAGTAAGTTCGTTAAACTTCGGAACTGATACTCGGCTCGTTGGTGAATTAGATATGCTATCATGAGGACCAAGATTGAACCGAGAAAACCAAATAAAATGATTAGCCAGATCGATACGTCAGCATAGATCAGTGTCCATAGGAGTAGGAGATAGAGCGGCACTGTACCGATCAGTGATAGTTTCCGGAGCTGTGCTTCAAAGCGTTGTTTTTGGTGGCTCATGGAAATCCTGAGGGCTTTTATAGAGAGAACTAGTTTTTAGCTTTTTGTAGTTTGCGATAAAAAGCGCTGCGGCTCAATCCTAGAGAATTGGCTGCCTTCATTGCATCTCCCGCAAAGTGATTAAAGCGCGCCTCAATTGCAATGGCCTCAATTTCATCTAGAGTTTTTTGTGTATTAGTAAATGTACTTGTTTGTTCAGGCGCAACTTGTGATTTTGTAATCTGTGTGTTCAAGCCTAAATCCTGAAGTGAGATCATGTCTGACTGACATAGTATTTGGGCTCGCTCCATAACATGCCCCAATTCTCTTACATTGCCTGGCCATGGATAGTTGAGCAGTGCCGTTTCTGCTTGGGAGCTAATTTCTAGGGCGGGCTTGGAGTATTTGACCGCAACCTTCTTGAGAAAAGCTTTAGCAAGTGGAATTATGTCGGCAGAGCGTTTACGAAGTGGAGGAATTTCAATTTGAATTGTATTTAGCCGGTACAATAAATCTTTCCGGAACTGTCCCTGTTCAACGGCCTTATTTAAGTCGGAGTTAGTTGCTGTAACAAGCCTAATATCAACGACTTGTGTTTTACTAGACCCAACTTTTTCGAATTGCCTGTCTTCAAGTACCCGGAGAAGTTTGGCCTGTTGGGAGTAGGGGGTGTTTGCTATTTCATCGAGAAACAAAGTGCCCTCATCTGCAAGTTCAAAACGCCCAATACGATTTGACTTAGCATCTGTAAAAGCTCCTTTTACATGCCCAAACATTTCACTTTCGAATAGGGCCTCTGTTACTGCACCCATATTAACGGATACTTGAGCAGCATTTTTTCTTGGAGAATGGTCATGTATGTATCTGGCAAATAAGCTCTTTCCTGTCCCGTTTTCACCGGTGAGTAAGACACTTACATCGCTATTAGCAACCTGATTTAGAGTGCCAATGATGTCTTGCATTACATTAGATTCTACAATGAGTTCATTGTTTAGGTCAGATTCTTCTCGAAGCAGTTGGTTTTGCCGAGACAAACGTTCGGATACTTTTTGGCTGCAAGCTAACTCAGTTTGATTACGAAGGATTGCAAGCAATCTGTCATTTTCCCAAGGTTTCTGAAGGAAATCATTAGCCCCATTCTTCATAATATCAACTGCAACTTCAATTGTTCCCCATCCCGTCATAACGACTATAGGAACTGCCTCATCAATTTGACGTAGTGAGTGGACAAGCTGCAAGCCTTCTTCACCAGATGTGGTGTCTTGTGAGTAGTTTAAGTCCATCAAAACAAGGCTGATATTTTGTTTCTGAATAGCGGTAATCGCTTGTTCAGGTGACTGAGCAATTACTGGTATAAAGCCTTCAGACTTTAAGAGCATGTTTAATGCGGACAAGACGCCCGTATCATCATCAACTATCAGTATATTCTGTTTCACTCTAAATCCTGAAAAGGTTAGCCTTTGACATTAAGGCAAAGGCTAACAAGTTGTTCACTATTGCGAGGGTAAGTGAATCTTTCTCGATTAGATATAGGATTTTTACCCTTAGCCTATCTACTCGTAACGTAGCGCGGCACTTGGCTCCATTTCTAGCGCGCGTTTTGTGGGGAAATAGGTTGCAAGGATAACCACGGCTCCAATTACGGTGACCATGAAGGTTGCAATTCCTGCTATTGCAGCGCTCTCAAGCCCGAAGACCTGAGCCATTGCAAATCCCATTGCGCTACCTGCGATTAAACCTGGGATACCACCCCACAGAAGCTGTTTGATGCCAACCATCATAAACTCGCGCTTTATACGTCTTTCCTGGGCACCTAATGCTTGCTTA
>JBFOLV010000547.1:0-2849 GCA_040830325.1 Kordiimonas sp.
AGACAAGTTAGCCGATGTCATCGGCATGAGTGCGCGCAGTTTCACAAGGCATTTCACTAACACTGTTGGAGAAACGCCAGCAAAATTTGTTGAATATGCCCGACTTGAGAATGCAAGACTTCTCATCGAGGAAGACAAAGCCATTAGCTTGCAAGAAGCCGCTACCGCATCAGGGTTTTCGTCCACGGAACACCTAACACGCGCTTTTGAACGCAGGTTTGGCATACACCCTAATCAGTACCGAACATCCTTTAACCTCACATAAAAAATATCGAGTCACGACAGGAGGCAATCATGAAAATCGCAATACTACTGTACCCAAACTTCACTGCACTAGATGCAATAGGCCCTTATGAAATTCTTGCCCACATCCCAGGTAACGAGGTGATGTTTGTGGCAAAAGACAAAGGCTTGATAACCGCGGATAGTGGTGTCCTAACCATTGAAGCGAAACATAGCATGGATGACGTTCAAACATGCGACATGCTTCTAATACCTGGCGGAGAGGGTGAGTTTTCAGCACGGAAAGAAACCAAAACCATCGAGTGGATAAAACAAATGCATGAAACCAGTCGCTTCACAACGTCTGTCTGCACTGGCTCAATGCTGCTTGCCAAAGCGGGTATATTGAACGGACTAAATGCGACTAGCCACTGGGCTGCTGAAAAATGGTTACCTGAATACGGCGCAACCTACCAAGCAGATCGCTGGGTAGAAGAAGGAAAAATTATCACAGCAGCAGGTGTTTCAGCGGGTATCGACATGGCCTTACATATCGCCGCTAAAGTCTACGGAGAAGATGTTGCTAAGATGGTGCAATTGATGACCGAATATGATCCCCAACCGCCATTCGATAGCGGGTCTGTCGCTAAAGCTGACCCGCGCGCAGTTGCCATGCTCTCTAAACGTTTTGAAGACGCAAGAGCCACCGCTTAAAAGACTATGCCGCCAACAAATTGATTGGCGGCATATACCCTACGGCAAATCTGCCCAAGCACCGCTTTTGCTACTATGCTGAATAGCTTCCAATACTTTCATATTTAAAACACCATCAGAAAGCGGGGTCGGTACAGGCGTATCGTTGAGAATGGCTTCAGACATCAGGTCCCCTTGTAAGGTATACTGGTTTTGCCCATCCACACTCACACATCGCATTCCATTTTCGTCAGTAATCGTAATTTCCACTGCAGCATCTGTTGGTGGATTAAAAGGTATTTTGATTTCGAGATGCCCTCGTTCACCAAAAATGTTCACGCGCTGAAAAGGGGCAATTTGCGTAGAACAGGTGAAAGTTGATGTGCCTGATCCGAAATCCAAAATCCCTGATGTTAAGCAGTCCACACCAAAATTAGGATCGTTCTCCATAATACCAAACGCGCGCTTTGGCTCAGCCCCAAAAAGCAAACGAGATACGGAAACTGAATAACATCCAATATCCATCAATCCGCCACCGCCAAAATCAGCGGTATTCCGAACATTCTTGGGGTCCAAGTTAGCATAAGAGAAGAAGGATTGAATGGTACGAAGTTTTCCAATCGCCCCGCTCTGCACTAACCGCACAGCTTCTTGCCACTGAGCGTGGTAGCGATACATGAAAGCTTCCATAACTTTGAGATGAGGGTACTCTGCGGCTATATCAGCAAGTTTCTGGCCCTCCTTTGACGTTAACCCCAACGGCTTTTCTACAAGCACATGCTTACCTGCCTGCAATGCATCAATTGCAACAGGAACATGCATATGATTTGGGAGAGGAATATAAACCGCATCGATGTCTTCTGATGCGAGGAGCTCTGCATATGATCCGTATGCATCTGGAATAGCAAACTGATCAGCCACCGTGCGCGCAGCTTCTATGCTACGCGACGCAATTGCTATAATTTCAGATTTCGTGCCGGCCTGCATAGCAGGAATAACAGCTTTTGTCGCAATACGCGCAGTACTGACAACACCCCAACGAACTTTCTTCACAAAACACTCCTGACAATCGTGTACATGCCTCCACCATGTTTGTGCAGAGACCTCTCAGTCTGTCAGTATCTATCCAATAGTTTTTATGATTTTGCGCACCCTATTATAAAGCTGCTAAGTGCGCAACAAACCTAATTAAAATACTTATGCGTCAGTATAATAAGCACCATCTGGCGGACCCGCTAGCAATGCCATAACCGGCGCAAACGTCTCTGGTGGCACTGAAGCCAGTGAAGCCTTGTGCGCCTCTATCGTTTCCCACCCTTCAATGATAACGATTTGATTAGTATTCTCTTGGCCTCGCACTGCTTGACAAGACGTACAACCTTCAAACTCGCTTATCATAGGCACAAGAGCTTTTATTTTTTCAAACAAAGCATCACCGTCCCCAACTTTCGCCTCAAAATTATTGATACGTATGATCGCCATTATTTTCCTCTATGCTTCTTTATTCGTATTCGTCAGTGACGTCCCAAAACCAATAGAAACCGTATCTGGGTCAATATGATTTAGAAAGGCTTCGCAGTATTTATTACCTTGCCAATTACCACACATTTTTTCAGCTTGTTCTTGCGTAGTAGCCACCACAATATCTACATACTCATCGCCATCAAGCTCAATAAGTGTATGCGACACAAAACCTTCCTGCTCGGGGAAGAATCCCTCATCCATTGCAACCGACGCAGTTAGCAACGCCTCTTTATTTGCCCCTTCCTTCAAACGAAACTTCGCAAATTCATATCCCAACCGTGCTGTCATCATATCTCCCCACAAAACACCGAGACGAAAACTAGAAGACCCTTCCTGCCATTATTTGACAGGACACTTGCCTGTTTTGTTTTCTGCAGTATCTTAAGCTTCTGTCAGAGGGGAATTTAGAT
>JBFOLV010000548.1:0-3447 GCA_040830325.1 Kordiimonas sp.
AATTTACAACGATTTCATCCTGCGCCCACCCACGAAGAGCAGCCACTTCAGCAATGCGGTCCGTTCCGCTTTCATGGTCGTCACGGGTTTTAACAACATCACCGCCGAACGCTTCTACTACCGCTGTGATACGATTATCATCCGCAGCAACAATAACTTCATCACCGTCACAAGCTGCCTCTAATGCCCGTAACCATACGTGCTCAATCATTGGCTTACCCGCAATATCAGCAAGGGGCTTACCGGGTAACCGACTGGAACCAAAACGTGCGGGGATAACTATCTTCACTGCACGAGCACCTTCTTCACATAAGCTGCTGCTTCTTCAAGCGATTTACCCATCTGCTTAGCCAGGTGTTCACATGCTTCACGAACGGCGCCGTGGCCACCTACCTTGGTACTGATCCAGTCCGCATTGTCCTTAACAGTATCTACCGCGTTTATAGGCGCCAGCGCATACCCTGAGGCCTGCATTGCAGTAAGATCAATAAGGTCGTCCCCCATAAAGGCGACTTCACTTAAGCTAATATCAAGTTCATCACACATTTCTTGTAATGCAGATATCTTATCCGCACACTTTAAACGACGACGCTGGATGCCAAGATCATCCAGCCGGCGAGATAAAGGCGCACTTTCCCGCCCAGATATTACGGCGAGTTCCACACCAAGTGTATGAAGAAGCTTCAAGCCAAGGCCATCATGAGCGTGAAAAACTTTAACCTCTTCGCCCTCCGCTGTGTAATGAATACAGCCGTCTGTCATCACACCGTCTACATCAAGAACAAAAAGCTTAATAGGCACTGAGCTTACTCCGTATCGAGAGGGTCAAATGCTTTGACCAGATCATCGATTGCTTTCATCTGAGAAAGATACCCTTCAAGAGCCTTAAGCGGCAAAGCACAAGGCCCATCACACTTTGCTTCATCGGGATTGGGGTGCGATTCAATAAACAGCCCTGCAATACCAAGCGCCATACCCGCACGTGCAAGTTCCGTTGCTTGCGCACTTCTTCCACCAGCGCTATCTGGGCGACCACCTGGGCTCTGCAACGCATGGGTTGCATCAAAGATTACAGGAGCAAGAGATTTCATATGGTCCATGCCAAGCATGTTAACAATCAGATTATTGTATCCATACACACTACCTCGTTCGCATAGTGAAATTTTCTCATTCCCGCTTTCAGCAAATTTCTTAAGGATATGAGCCATTTCTTCCGGTGCCAGAAACTGGGGCTTCTTCACATTAATAACTGACCCGGTTTTGGCCATTGCCACGACCAAATCTGTTTGACGTGCCAAAAAAGCCGGAAGCTGGATAACATCTGCCACTTCGGCTGCGGGTGCCGCCTGATAGGGCTCGTGTACATCGGTAATAACAGGCACATCAAATTCAGCTTTAATATCTGCCAAGATTTTCAAACCGGCATCTAGACCCGGCCCTCGAAAGCTATGAATACTTGACCTGTTGGCCTTATCGAAACTTGCCTTAAATACGTATGGGATACCGAGCTTCTTGGTTACCTCTACAAAATGACCTGCAATATCGAAAGCAAGCTCCTTACTCTCAAGAACATTCATGCCTCCGAATAAGACAAATGGTTTCGAATTTGAAACCTCGATATCTTTGCCAATCGTAAGTGTACCGCTCATAAAGCCCCCTTAGTATAGTCCAGAAAATACACATTAGCTTAAGACAGGGTAAGCTAACGTACCTCGCTACCGCGCTAGGCGCAAAATCGCAAGAAAGGATTAAACATATCTATAAGTTTTGAAGGCTCAATATAAAACCGCAAGATCTTGATAGCTATCTCAAGTGCCACACCCTACATGCGCCTTATAAGAGTTAATAAGGACTTCCCATGACAGCATCTTCGCCTAGTAAAAAATACACCCTGTATGCGACAGCTTTTGCTATTTTCGCTGCACTGCTTTCTCTCCGTGAGTCAGTTGCTTACGGTCACCTATATGAGGTGATACCGATTATGGGAGGGAACATACCTTTCTTCACGCTTACCGTATTGATAGCACTGATATACAAAATGGATGGTGGCACCTTAGCTTCTATTGGATGGAGATGGCCTGAACGAAACTCTACGAAATTAAAGCTTGCGGGCTTTATCGCACTTTGGACCATAGCGCTTATTGTCGTCAGAATTCTAGAAGGCGCCCTACTCGGACCATTCCTTGATCAACTGGGTCCGCCACCCGGCACATTGGATAGAATGGCGCCGCTATCAGGTAACCTGAGTTTATTGCTCACGATCTTGCCCGTCATGTGGCTGGCAGTGATTGGCGAGGAAGTATTATTCCGCGGTTTTATTCTAAAGTTTTTCTCTGAAAAATTTGGCAGTACAAAAACTGCGTGGGCAATAGCCATCGTAATATCAGCAGTTCTTTTTGGAATATGCCATTTCTGGCAAGGCCCCCGAGGTATGATATCTACCGGGATTGGTGCTCTGATTATGGGGGTAGCTTACTATTTATGCGGCCGCAATTTATGGCCGACAATACTGTCTCATGCTGCGGTAAATACGCTTGGCTTCATCACAATTTATGCTGGTGAATAACCGACTAATGGCAACCCAATTTGTTATGGGGCGACAAGCTTGATTTCATATAGCTTAGGCCAAAGCTTACCCGTAACAAACAAGCGACCTTTGCCGTCATAAGCGATGCCGTTCAGCACATTATCTAGGCCCTGTCTCACTGGAGACAAACCCTCGAGATTAATCCAGCCCATCACTTCCCCTGTGGCTGGATTAATTCTCGCAATTTTGTCCGACTGCCAAACATTGGCAAAAAGCTCGCCCTCAACCCATTCTAACTCATTTAGATACCTCACCGGCTGACCTTCTATCTGCACCGGTATGCGCCGTACCTCCTCCAGACTTGATGGATTTAGTACTCTAATTTCTGAGGTACCATCACTCATATAGAGATAACTACCATCCGTAGTTAGCCCCCACCCCTGCCCTTCATAGTGAAACTGCCTGCGCAGCCTAAAACTTTCTAGTTCCCAAACAAAACCAACACCCGACCGCCACGTCAGTCCAAATATCTCATCTCCGAAATTCGTAACTCCCTCTCCAAAACGGTTAGATGGAAGAGCCTGAAACTGAATAACGCGACCACTCTCGACGTCAACTTTCCTTAATGAAGACCGCCCATAACGACCGGTGCTTTCATAGAGATAGCCTTTATAGAAGAATAGTCCCTGCGTGAACGCATCAGGGTCATGAGGGAAAGCCGTTACAACTTCATACCCATACTCAGGAATAGCGCTATCTGCCGCAGAGGCACCAAAGCCAAGAAGCCAAAAACAGAGCAGCAGAAAAGCCTGAGGTAACAGGGAGGTTCTTTTTAGAAGAGCCCTTCCCTTAAAACTAAGCGGCATCTTCACCAGTGGCTTGAGAATTTCTCAGCGGATCATCCCGTCTACTCGCATGCT
>JBFOLV010000549.1:0-3153 GCA_040830325.1 Kordiimonas sp.
GCTCATAGGTAAGCATTACAAAGTGCCGTTTATCTCAAAGAAAGACGTACTTTTCATTGATAAAGCTTTGGCGGTACAAGTCCCATACAGCGAGCCTGACGCCGATATTGAGTCAGCCACATTATCCACCGCACAAAAGGCCGGATGGATATGGGATATTGGCTTACCATCACGGCGCGGGGTCGGGTATGTGTTCTCGACGGCTCATAGTTCCATTGATGATGCAAAAGAAGAACTCCGTAACTACTTGCGGCCAGACGTGGAGAACGCTGAAGATCTTACATTCCGCGAGCTGGATATTCGTCCAGGGCACCGTGAAAAATTCTGGGTCAACAACTGCGTAGCAGTCGGCATGTCCTCTGGCTTTCTAGAGCCGCTGGAAGCCTCTGCTCTAGTGATGGTAGAAATGGCAGCAAACACCATTAGTTTGCAGTTACCAGCCTCACGTGAAGCAATGGATGTAGTAGCGAAAAACTATAATGAAGTTTTTCAGTTCCGTTGGGGCCGTATCATCGATTTCCTCAAGCTGCATTATATTCTGAGCAAGCGGGAGGATACCCAGTTCTGGATAGATAATAAAAAGGAAGAAAGCATTCCCCAAAGCTTGCGTGATTTACTGACACTGTGGCGTTATCAACCACCTTCCAACAACGGATTCTTAAGCCCTTATGACCTGTTCCCCGCAGCTAGCTATCAGTATATTTTATATGGAATGGGCTTCAGGACAGAGCCTTGCCATTTAGACGATGTACCAAGCCGAGTTGCTCTCGCAGATCAGCATTTAAAAAAGGCATCAGAAAGAAAGGTAAAAATACCGCCTCTGCTGCCGAGCAATAGAGAATTGATCAATGCTATCTGCGCTAGGGGCAAAGCACCGGTGGTAAATCTTGCAACCTCATCATCAGCGAACTGTGTTCCTGTGGCACTTTCCGCCCTGACCCATCTTAGCAAACATGTTCCTCTGTTTTTTCAGCAACAGAAAGACACCAAAACCCTAAGCTGCGTTGCTTTACTTGGCCTAGCGGCACACGAAAACCTTACTCATATTGGTCATGATCAGATTACCAACCTAAGCAAGACGTCCTCTGGCATGGAAGGAGCACTTAACACTATCAGCCACATGGATCTGCTTGAACCTGTAAAATTGGATATTGTCTTCAATGACAACAGTTCAGTGATGATCGAAGGCTTACATGTTTTTAGCCAAGAAAAACTTGCAAAACTCTCAGCTGAAAACAAGAAAACACTAGAGCAAAACAATTTGCTGCCGGTCATCAAACACATGCTGGATTCACTTACCCATGTGTCAGCACTTATTGAGAAGAAGAACCAGTTATTAGGTGCCAAACGCGCTACCGCATGATCATTGAGAGAAAGGGTATGTTAGGCCTTAGTCACCCGTTCTTGCCAGGCATCCCAACCAGCTACCATATCCGCAACTAATGCATAGCCACCAGCGCTGGGGTGAACACCGTCACCTTGCTCGCACTCAGATTTCCAAGTTTCATTTTCCTTCATTTTAGAAAATACATCCAGAAAGGGAACTCTATGAGCACGCGCGAGGGCACCCGTTTGGCGAGACAAATCCGTGATACGCTTGTTGGCTTTTGCATCGTTCATGATCGGTAACGGTCCAACCATCAGAGTAGGCCAAGCCTTAGGGGCATCAACAATGATTGACCTAGCATTTTTCAGCCTGTCATTTTGCGGCAAAAGGGATCGACCATCCTCACCTGCGGCGCAATCATTTGTACCGAACGAAAACACGAGTAATGCCTTATCGCCCTTATTGATACGTGCACTCGCTTCTTGGTGCCAGCGCCCCAAGATATCTTCGCTCGTGTTGCCGCGAATACCAAGGTTATAGAAAGTAATATCGTGCCCAGCTTGTCTAGCGGCTGCACACACACGTCCCGTCCATCCAAGACACGTGTCATCACCCGTTCCGTTTACAAAGCTGTCGCCAAAGAAACAAATTTTCATCGAATATACCTATTCTATTAACGTGCAGCTTTCGTCAGCCGCAGCAAAGCTCTGGCACAAATAACATCTGCTGGATTACCTGTGGTTTTGCAATCCAGTTCAGCTTCCATCAAAATATCCAAAGCCTGCTCAACTTTACGTGCTGACCACATGGAAACTTCTCGTTGGAACTTGTCTCTTTCTCCAAAAAACACAGGCGGGCGCAGCTTGCCAATCGCCTCACCGGCACTCATGCCTGTATCCATATATCCCCGCGCGAGATGCAGGCGCATCATACGATTTTGAAGCGTCCTGATAATTGCAATGGCATTCTCACCAGAGACACGTGCGCGTTCCAGAAGCTTTTCAAGAGACGCTAAATTACCAGCAGTTACCGCTTCCGCTATTTGATTGAGCCCGAGTGCTGCGGTGTCCCCAACGCAAGCTTCTGCGTCAGCAAGTGTGACCTGGCCGCCCCCCGTCCCCTTATAGAGCACGAGCTTATCTAACTCACCGCGTGATATCATGCGGTCACTACCAAGGTTATCAACCAAGTAAGTTACAGCATCCTGAGTAGCGGTTAAGTTCGCATCTGCGAGCACCGACTGTACCAACCCCATCAAATCACGGGCGTTGTCCTCATAGCACGGGATCGCTAGCGCTTTCTTTGCTCCCTCAAGCAGTTTCCTAAGGCTTGATGTGGGCTTCAGGTCTCCGGCGGTCATCACGAGTAGCCCGTCACCAAGATCGCTCTCTAACACCAGTTTTGTTGCTTCAGTTACTTCGTTGCCGACACCATCAAGACGAACCAAACGCCTGCCGCCCATCATCGAGATGGCAGCAATCTCATCTAGTAAAATAGAGGGCGAGTTTTTTATGTCATCCCCAGAGGGTTTGGCTACTTGGAAGGGGTCAGTAAGATCTGGCGCGACCTGTTTGCTGATCATATCTGCACGTTCTCGCGCCAGGCCCTCGTCCCTGCCAAAAACAAGAACCGCACGGACCTTAGGATCAATTGCCTTTAGGATCGGTGGTATATCTCGGGGTTTAACCTTCAATGCGGAGCCCCTTTAGATCATTTTTTAGAAAAGTGAACAGCGAGCCGCCTGTGAATACGCTCTGCAAGCTGAAGGGCTAAGCGTCGGGCACTATCCTCGCGCTGCGTGACAGTAGCAAAATCAGAGAGTACCA
>JBFOLV010000550.1:0-4471 GCA_040830325.1 Kordiimonas sp.
CGATAACGCTAACCTATCACTTGGTGGTGTACAGGATGATCGCACTTTTGCGACTGCATTTACACCGTTTAACTATGCACCGTTCAACGTGTTCCAAACGCCTTTCGAGCGCTACAACATCTATGCTGCTGGTACATATGAAATCACAGACAGTATTGAGGCTTATTCACGTGCTATCTTCTCGCGCAATACAGTGACTACGAAGATTGCGCCATCAGGAGCCTTCGGTGATAGCGTAACAGTATCTTTGAACCATCCATTCATGTCAGATGCGCAGCGTAATGCTTGCTGTGCGTTTGATACTGACCCGGCAGCAGGTTCATATGTACCGCGCTTTAGTCAGGCAGAGTGTGATGCAGCTGGTGCTGCAACGGATGCATCTGACCCTAACTACCGTGAAGTTGATACTCAGCTTCGTCGTCGTAACGTAGAAGGCGGTCCACGTATCAGTGATTTTACTGCTAACTATTTCGACTATCAGGTTGGCCTGCGCGGCGATGTAACTGAAACAATCAGCTTTGATGTTATGGCGTCTTACGGTCAAAGCAGCCAGGTTCAGACTCAAAAAGGTTACTGGTTGAAATCTCGTTTCCGTAACGCACTTCTAGCTGGTCCAAACGGTTGTAACAGCGACGCGGCAAATGGGTGTATTCCGGCTGATTACTTCGGTCCAACTGGTTCGATTACTGACGAAATGAACGCTTATTTGGCTGGCGGTGAAAGTGCCGTTACAACTAAGTCTGACATGGCTCAGGTTCGTGGTTCTATCAACGGTGAGCTAGGCTATACTCTTCCTTGGGCTGATGAGCCAATCAACTTTGCGGTAGGTACTGAATACCGTAAATATACAGCGTCTCAAGAATCAGACCTTCTTTCACAGTCTGGTGACCTTGGTGGTGCTGGTGGTGCTTCACCAAACATCTTTGGTGGCTATAAAGTGCTTGAAGGTGTAGCAGAGGTTCTTGTTCCTATCGTACAAGACGCTGAATTCGCTAAAGAGCTGAACTTTGAGGCTGGTATTCGTTACTCAGACTATAAAGTTGATGCACCAGGTGATCCGTCTTACTCAGCGACTACTTGGAAGTTTGGCATGAGCTGGGCACCAGTTGATGATATCACGGTTCGTGGTACATTCTCTCGTGCGGTACGTGCACCAAACATTCGTGAGCTGTTTGCACCGCAAAACACGCTTCTCACTAACTTGAACGTTGACCCTTGTGCATCTGTGAATGACGAAGGCGTTAACAGTGGTTTCGTACCATCAGGTGTATTGCGTGATGTTTGTATTGCACAGGGTGCACCAGCAGGTGCGATTGGTAACATTCCACAGCCAGCAGCCGGTCAGGCTAACTACACTGGTGGTGGTAACCTAGACCTACAGCCTGAGAAATCAGACAGTTGGACTCTTGGTATCGTACTTCAGCCTGAAGCAGTTCCTGGTCTTACGATCACTGCTGACTACTACAACATCAAGATTGAAGGCTCAATCAACGCACCAAACCCTGGTGACGCGATTGCTGCTTGTTTTGATAACCCAAGCACAACGAGTGAAGCATGTACAACTATCGTACGTTCTCCAATCGATGGTGGTTTGAGTGGTGATAATGCTGTTGTTGGTGGCTTGCCACTATTCCAGTCTAACGCTGGTAACCTAGCAACAGACGGTATCGACTTCTCGATCGCATACGGTCATGACATTACAGATGATATTCTGTGGTCAACACGTATGGTTGGTAACTGGACGAACAGTTCTACATTCCAGGCTGTTACTGGCGTATCCTTGGACCGTGAGTGTGTAGGCCTTTATAGTGCGGACTGTCAGTCTATCCAGCCTGAGATGACGTTCAACTGGCGTAATACTATCTCTTGGCAGGACCTAGATGTGTCCTTGAACTGGCGTTATATCAGCAGTAACGAGTATGAGAACCGTGATACGGATACTGCTTTCGTTGGTACACCTGAGGGTCACAGCCGTGAGTGGGACTTCAACCAGACTGATGCTTATCACCTGTTTGATTTGTCTATCCGTTACCAAGTGATGGAAAATGTGTCACTTACAGGTGTGGTATCTAACCTGTTTGACCGTAAACCACCACTAACAGGTGCTTTCATCGGTGCGACAGGCTTTAACAGTGGTAACACTTACCCGTCAACTTTCGACGCTATCGGTCGCCGCTTTAGCTTGAGCGCGCGCGTATCGTTCTAAGTTAGACGTATCTAGAAAATAGAAAGGCGGGTCATTTGGCCCGCCTTTTTTCTTACCTGATTTTGCCGCAACGCTTTATGTTGGAGCCGGTGAATATCCCAGTTCTTAAAATAGAAAACTCCCCACACTATTGTATGGGGAGTTCCAATATATTTGAAATGGTCTGAAGCTCTATTTTGAGCGGCGAACCTTAATCCGTTTTGGGTAACGATTGGAAACCAAGCTGTATGAGCCCAATCTACCCTGTTTGATAACTGCCTTATAAGGTGTTTTCTCTTTCGCAACGTGATCGGCACTAAGCTGGCGCCACACTTGGCCGTCGCTTGTGATGAAGATATGTTTGCCAGTCCGGAGTTTTGTAACGCTGATAATTTGCACAGAAACTTGTCCGGCTTCATCTCTTGGATCAGCCCTTTTAGATTTTTTTTGTTTCGCCTCAACCGTGGCTTTACCAAAGGCTTCTCGTTCAGCCTTACGGCGAACTTCCACAGTGAAGGCAACGCCATCTGTAACACTGTCATAACAAGCGAGGCGCGTACTATTGACCTCAATGCTACGGCAGTCTTTAGCCGTGTTATAGGTTTGCGCTTCGGTTTGTGCCGTAGCGCCATGGGCCAAGCCTACAAGGGCAGTGCTTAATCCTATAAGGAATGTCTTTTTCATTTCATCTCCCCGCAATCATTTAATTCTCGAAAGATTATCTAGCGACTAAATCGGTATAATATCGAAAGGTGTCGTAATTCTGTCCGCATCATTGTGGTACGCTACTGTGCCATGCCACATATAAGAAGGGAAAAGCGCAAGTAGTCCCGGTTTGGGTTCTACAAATCGAGCAGCTTGATCTACACCGCCGAGCAAGAGTGGGCTTTCGCCAAACTTGATCCAGCCTTCTTTCTCAGCTCTTGCTTCTTCAGATGCCTTGGGTACATCAACGTAAAAGGCAGAACTTATCCACCCGAGAGGGTGCACATGATTGATGTGGAAGCCCCCTTCTCGGAGCCAAACAGACCAAGATGCTGAGAAGTCGAAAGAGCCAGTGTTGCGCCTGCATAAAGGGTGTGTGTCATCTTTGGGTAAGTTGCCAATATAGTTGCTGGCTGCTTCCTTGAGGGCATTTTGCAATAACCCAAATATAGGTTCCTGTCGCTCAAATAAGGTGCCGTGGGTTTGTGAGCCGCCACGCAAGGTTTGGTCGATTGGTGCCTGTTTGGCGGTGTGGCATCCGCGAAGCGTTTCTTTTAGCTCTGCAAGGAAATCCTCTAGCGTACTATAGCCTGGTGGTGTTTCAATTACGGCTGGTCCAACAAACTGCTCGAAGTTGTTTAACCATTCGTGACGCTCATCTCCCATCAAGCGCCAGCATAAGCCCCGGTAAGCCCACATTTCTTGGTCATCGGGTGCTTGGTTTTCTGCTGCTTCAAGGTGTTCAAGCGCCTTAGTATATTCTTGGGCCTGAATCAGGAACTGGCTTGCACTGATACGCACAGACTTATTCTCGGGCGCATTTTTTACAGCGGTTGTATAGCAAGCTTCGGCGGCTTCGAAGTTGCCAGATGTTGCTTGCAAGCGTGCGAGTTGTTCATGAACGCCGGCATGCGTAGGGAAGCTGCTGGCATATGTTTTTCCTAACTCGATGCCTTCTTCAGTACGGCTGGCGTTCGAGAGTGCCCGAAGGTGATTTTCACATAGCTGGGCAGATTCAGGATTGGCTTTGATGCCGATAGCATAAGACTTGCCATACAAGTCACTTTTACCGTGTTCCCAGTAGAGTTTGTTGAGCGATTCATGCGCTTCCGCATAATCTGGCTGAAGGCCAATTACTTTGCGATACTCTTCGTCCGCTTTTTCAAAATCACCTTGCTCATAATAGATGTTCGCAACGATATAGCGAGGCTCCACTATTCTTGGTGCAAGCGTCATTGCGCGTTTTAGAAAGACGAGCGCATCGTCATAGCGGAACTGGCTTCTAAGAAGCGCGCCTAGATTATGAAGCGCTTTGAAATAGTTATTGTCCAGCATAAGCGCATGCTTGAATGCTGTTTCCGCGCCGTCCAGATTGTTCAAATCTTGGTGAATGATACCAATCGCATTATGGAAAGTCGGGTTTTGAGGCTGTAGTTTAATGGCCTCCAATAGTTTTGCTTCGGCGCCTTTGAGATCACCTTGTTGGTGTTTTACAAGGCCAAGATTAAAGTGCGCTTCCGCATAATTTGGTTGTAACTTTAGGGCGCTTTCATAGGCTTTTTCTGCACTCTCGAGCTGCTC
>JBFOLV010000551.1:0-3405 GCA_040830325.1 Kordiimonas sp.
CCTTCAGGTTATGAGCCTGATTGGCAGGGCGTTAAACCATTGATTTAATTATATAATAAAATTTTTAGAACATTAACGTGATACAAAGTGTGATAAATTCGCGAATCATAAAACTCATTCTAAGCCACCTACAGTATCGATCTAGCCAAACTAGCGGTGCAACTGTAAAAAACTTAACACTGCAAAAACACCTGATACAGCCTTAAGGTACGAAGTCACGCGCATTTTCTTGCCGCTTGAAAAAAGTTACGGTATAACCTCACCTGAATAACCAATATGCAAAAGATATAAATGATAAAACAGTATAAAAATTACTGCGGTCAACATGGCCTTTTGAGCCTATTCTTAGCACTTTTTCTGGCTATTCAAACTCTTTGCAGCTTTCATATACACACACCCTACCATGATCATGATCATGATCATGACCATGCCCCTGCTCAACAAGTAGAATGTGATGTTTGTTTAGTGGCAGGCATGCCTATTGATATTGCTGGTGTTGGAAGTGTCGGTTTCGCTGCACCTTTGGAAGCAACTACAAGCCCCCCTCCAAACCACTTAACCAAGCCAACCTTGCCTATCTCGCCGGACCGTGCACGAGCACCGCCACACGCCTGACAATTTGAATAGTTCCATTGAAGATCGTTGTGCAACAGCGCACGCTTCAATTTTATCTCTCGTTTATTCACTCCAGAATCTCTTTGACTAATCAAGTTATCAAAGAGTGCTTGAGGATGGAATCTTGTCATGACACAGGCAACAACATCAAATATCAACACTGCTACTAAAATCCCGGCTCATGCTTCTCTAGAAACAGAACCAATACTCACTCCTAACGAGCGGAAGGTCTATGCCAAGCTGATAGCCCTTGGTCGATCTGCTGGTGCCTATGAGTTACTGGATGCACTGCGACATGAAGGCATAAGAGCTATCCCAACGATATACCGGGCACTAAAAGGCCTTCAGGATAAAGGCTGCGTGCAACATCTAGTTTCAACAAAATCATACGTCGCGGTGGAGAACACCCAAAAGGCAAGAGGTCCAAAACTACTGCTCATTTGTGATCGGTGCCATAAAGTGACCCAACTCGAAGAAGGTGGTGTGCTGAACATGCTAACTGAGAATGTTCGGCAATCAGGTTTCGCTGTCCAAGCCGAACATTTGGAACTGATAGTTAAATGCCTAAATTGTAACACACAGGGAGCAGCCCCATGACACCTGTTTACAGTGCTCGTCCTACAAGCGTATGGGATAGAGTTGGCATCGTAGTTTCCAGTATTTGTCTGGTGCACTGTCTTGTGGTGCCATTCGTTATCATCCTGTTGCCCGCTTTTTTACACGACATACCTGAAAGTGAGTGGATTCATATAGTGCTCGCTATAGTAGCTATACCTGTCGCATTCATGGCGCTTACGCGTGGCTATAAAAGACATAGATCCATTCAGCCCTGCTCCCTCGCCCTGCCCGGAATCAGTCTCCTGTGTCTATCTTTATTACTACACGAACCTCATTGGTTGGAAACTGTTGTTGCCAGTATTGGCGCCCTGTTGTTGGCATCTGGTCACATTCAGAACCACCGGTTGCTATGCCGCTGCGATAAGGTCGACTGATATGAAAAGAGAAATACAAGATGAGAGACCACTTGTGGAAGCGTTCTCGCTAAAGCATTTATACAGCGAACGTGAAGTTTTACGTCTTAATCACTGGGCTTTAAGGCCAGGCGAGCGCCATTTACTGCTTGGCCCCTCAGGAAGTGGCAAAACCACACTAATATCTATTCTGACAGGGCTGCTACAACCCACTTCAGGTCAGGTCAATATCGCAGGTAAAACACTTGCTTCTCTTTCCCCAAAAGCCGTTGACGCACTGCGCGCCAAAACGTTCGGCCTCGTGTTTCAGGATCACCATTTGGTATCAAGCCTTTCCCTTGAGGACAATCTACTATTAGCCCTACGATTTTCTGGGCAGGAAAAAGATGAGCAATGGGCACATCAACTACTTGCCTTGCTAGGCTTAGAACATCTTCGACACTGTAAACCATCTATTCTTAGCCGCTGCGAAGCACAAAGGGCTGCTATTGCTCGAGCGGCAATTTGTAAACCACCCATTTTGATTGCTGATGAACCTACCGCTGCTCTCGATGATGCCAATACGGACCGTGTGATTACCTTATTCACCAACTTAGCGAACGAATGGGGGGCTGCGTTATTGGTTGCGAGCCATGATAGTCGTCTTAGTCATCACTTTGACACGCGAATTTCACTTACTCCCAGTACTGGGGTGGCAGCATGAAGAACATCACATTGAAGCTCGCATGGGCTAACTTAACGCATCGACCAATAAATAGTATGCTGGTAATCTCCACCTTAGCAGCCGCCATTGCACTTTTTTCCATGTTGTTACAGGCAGGCGGCTATGCGGAACAACGCGTACAGAAAGACCTAGCCGGGGTAGATTTGGTGGTCGGTGCGAAGGGAAGCCCAATACAACTTATTCTATCCAGCCTCCTCCATTTGGATGTGCCAACCGGCAACATTCCACTCAAAGAAGCACAATCACTAATGCTCGACCCACAAGTCAAACGCGCTGTACCGCTTGCACTAGGTGATAATTTTCGGGGCTTCCGAATTGTTGGCACAATATCTAATTTTTTGGATCTATATCAAGCTGAGCTATCGACTGGAATGCTTTGGCGCGGCCCGCAAGAAGTAGTGATCGGCGCAGCAGTAAATCGTTCTTTGGACATGCAAGTCGGCCAATCCTTTTATGGGGCACATGGACTATCTCAATCAGAGAAAAGCCTTACTCAACATGATCATGCACCATATAAAGTCACCGGCGTGCTCGCCCCTACCGGTAGTGTTTTGGACCGGCTTATTCTCACTCCTATTGAAAGTGTTTGGGAAGCCCACGGCCAAACCTCTCATGAAGAACATGCACATTCAGAGTCTCACGATCACGATGAACATAACGATCATGAACTTGACGACATCTCTGAGCTTTCCCCTGAAGGCAAAGAGGTTACAGCGTTACTGATACAATATGCTTCACCTATCGCTGCTCTGCGGCTCCCGAGAATGATTAATGCACAAGCAGGTTTTCAAGCAGCAGCACCTGCGCTGGAAGTAACCCGGCTTTTTAGCTTATCATCAAACTTTACAAGTGCAGGGAAAGCAATTGCGGCTCTTCTTATTCTTATCGGGGGCCTGAGTATTTTTGTAGCGGTAAGTAGCGCCGTCGCATCGAAGCAATATGATATAGCATTGATAAGAGCGATGGGTGCTCGACCCAGCTTCATTTTTCTCCAGCAGCTAGTTGAAGGGATGCTAATTGCTACTGTGAGTGCCCTTGTCGGTATATTCTTCGCACATTTTGCTCTGTTTTCTGCATATCAAGTTTATGAACCAC
>JBFOLV010000552.1:0-2016 GCA_040830325.1 Kordiimonas sp.
CAAAATGAACGGCAGGCAAGTCGACGTGACAACCGCCCAGAGCAACCCAGTTTTGCAATAAAGGGCATTCAACTGAGCAAACGGGATAGTTATTTTCTGTTTGGAAGAAACTCCGTAACGACCGCCCTTGCTAACCAAAAAAGAGAGTGCATTCGTGCTATCGGCACAGAAAAAGCACTCAGTGGCATCGAAGCACAGCTAAAGCACAATAAAGTCCCTGTTGAGACACTAGAGAATGCAGATCGAATTGCGGCAAGTGTTCCTGACGGGTCCCCGCATCAGGGCATATTGCTGGAGGTCCGCCCCCTACCCGGCCAAGACATTCTAGACTTAGAACCAGAAGCGGGCGAAAAAAACATTATCCTGATGCTTGATCAGGTTACTGACCCACATAATGTAGGTGCCTGTTTACGTTCCGCCGCTGCGCTTGGCGCTAAAGCACTGATTACACAAGATAAAAACAGCCCCATGGAAAGCGGCGTCATCGCACGGACAGCTGCTGGCGGCCTTGAAACACTGCCTTGGATACGCGTTGCAAACCTGAGCCAGGCCCTCGATACCCTGCGTGACATGGGTTACTGGCATGTGGGCCTTGACGGCAATACGGAGCAATCTATCCGGTCTCTCAAACTCGGTGATAACATTGTCATCGTGATGGGTTCAGAAGGTAAGGGCCTGCGTCCCCTTGTTCGAAAAAACTGTGATGTCATTGCAAAAATTCCGATGACCGGAGCCGTTGAAAGCCTGAATGTATCCAACGCCGCGGCCATAGCCTTGTACGAATTAGTCAATTAATTACAGCCACTTATGTAAAATCAACAAAGGCAACCTCATGACTTCAGTTCAGGAAATCGTAGATAAACTAGAACTGATACCCCACCCAGAGGGTGGCTATTACCGGCGTACTTTTCAAAACAAACTCGGCCCCGAGAACAGAGGACATGCTACCGCAATTTACTACCTGCTCGAAGGTGGGCGATACAATAAATGGCATCGCTTCGATAGCGATGAACTCTGGTTTTGGCATGCTGGCGCCACGCTAACACTAGAAATAGCTCATGAAAAACATGGTGTTACATCAAAAAAACTGGGACCAGATATTCTAGCCGAGGAACTTCCTCAACTACTTGCACCAGCAGGTGACTGGCAACGAGCAAAGAGCAACGGCAACTGGACCCTCGTCAGTTGTTCGGTAAGCCCTGGCTTCACATTCAATAGTTATGAATTAATAGATGACCCCAACTGGCATCCAAACAATCAATAAAAAAGGGGCCATCTATGAAGATGACCCCAAAAGTTATTTTCACATTCTGGAAGAAAATGAAATAGTCCGAACAGGGTACTTAAACTTTCGTTCAAGACACCACTCACAACCCATCAAATCGATGTGATCCCCGAAGACGCATACTTCTTAAGTTTCATCAACAACGCTTTAAGGCGTTGAATACTCATAAAAAAAGGGCCACCTAAGTGGCCCCTGAGGGTTTCCTAAACCGTTGGAGGAAATAGGAATTCCTTTAAATTGCGCGTTTCCGCTTCTCGATAGTGGCGTAGATAATGCCGCCTGCTACGATAAAGCCTGCCCAGAAATGTAGGCTTGTTAAGCTATATCCCAAGGCTTCAAGTTGCGGGCCACCAAGAAGTTCAACAAGTAGGTCACGAGGGCCGTTGATCTCTTTATGTTGACCTTCAAAGGCATACTCCATCCAGCCACCTACGTGCATTCCGATCCAAGATCCAATTACATTGGTATCCAAGAATAAGTTCTCCATTGCAATTGTTACACCTGGTAACAACCCAGCCCACAAGAAAGGCATGCGATTAGCGAACGCTGATACAAGCAGTATCCAAGCAAAAACAGGTAGTGCCCACATTGCATAAATTAAGTACATGCTAATACCAGAGAACCATGAGCCAGCCATATAACCAAGAGGCCACATACCCAGTACCGGGCCACCTTCGATCAGCACGATGATGCTTAGGAAGAAGGCAATGATAAGCTGCGCCGCGATAGTA
>JBFOLV010000553.1:0-7189 GCA_040830325.1 Kordiimonas sp.
AGCTATCGAAGATGTTAGCCGCACCAGCAACTACCTTAAGCTCTTCTGTAACTTGGTAGCCCAGCTCTAGATCGAAATAGATCGTGGCACCAATTTCATAGCTAGGAGGTGTACCGCCTTGTGTACCACGCTCATCCCAGTGTGAACCATAAAAGTTTGCGCGCATCAGCAAGTTCCATTGATCATTAAAGTGCGTATTTGCTGTCGCAACAAAACGGAGCTTCGGATAGTTGCTTTCAATATCCTCCACCGTTGCATCACTTACCGGCGTATTTCCAGCGACTTGACGCTGACCAGTCACTTCAAACTTGTTGTAGTTTGCAGCGAACGTAAAGTCAGTTGACGCATCAGCAGACCAGTCCATTCCAGTTGTCAAGACCACATCAACACCCTGAGACCTCGTATCAATCGCGTTAGTGTAGAAGGAAATCGTACGACCATCTGCTAATTGAATGTCACCAGTACGATAGATACGGTCATCCACATCAATTCGGTAGAAATCAACAGAAAGTGTCGTTCTGTCGCCAAGATCACCACTGAAACCGAAGCTATAGTTGATAGACTTTTCTTCTTTCAGTGCCTGGCCACCAGCGGAAACCGCGTCTGGGCTTGTTGCTGGAATAAGACCTTCTTCAACCTGAAGGCCAGTTGCACCATCAAATGTTGTAATGATTGTACTGATATTACCTTGACCTGGTGGTGGTGCATGGAAACCAGTGGAGAAAGCACCACGCATACGGAACGTATCAGTGAAAGAATAACGTCCAGCAATTTTATCATTCAGTGTGCAACCAAAGTCAGAGAAATTCTCATAACGAAAGGCGTACTGCATCATAAATGCTTCTGAAATATCATGTTCCACATCTGCATATACAGCCCAGTTATCACGAGAGAATGACCCTGCATCTGCTGAAGTAACAGCTGACATACCACTTGGGCCTACGCCTGTTGTTGCAGCAGTTTCACCGGCGATTGTTGTGAAGGTCTCTTCTCTCCATTCACCACCAAATGCCAAGTTTAGACTGTCACTTAGCGGATAAGAGAAATCAGCATTGATGTTAATTTCTTTCTGCTCATATCCACCCATGTCAAAATCCATCTGGGTAGGCGCACCGTTTGTAACACCTAGAGATGTATTGATTGTGTTGTTCAAGAAATATGACAGTTCGTTTTTACCGTATGACACGCTAAAGTCATAAAGCATGCCATTTTCAAATTCACCCTCAACACCACCGATCAGGCTAAAGTCTGTTTGCGCACCATCGAGGAAAGGTGTGAAACCAGTATCAACAATACTGCTTGTGAGCCCCTCAGGGATGAGTGCCTGAATAGTTGAATGATTTGGGTTGCGGTAGAAGAAACGGTAGCGACCATCAGTGTCCGCATAGTTACCACGCAGATAGAATTCTACGTTTTCACTTACTTCAACACCTGAGTTGAACGCCAAGCGTGCACCACTTGTTTCCGGGCGACCCCAAGTTTGCACAAACGGTGCATCACCAAACGGGCTATCTGCACCTACTCCTTGCACACCAGCATCAACAAGTGCCTGAGCGTCAGGACGCTGGTTACCACGAGAGAGTGCCTCATTATCAAAATATTCAGCACTCAGGTTGAAGAAACCTGTATCGCCAAGCGGCAAGCCAGCATTCGCAGCGATCTTCCAGCTTTGTTCGCCTTCATAAAAGTTACCATACTGCGCCATTACTTCGCCGCCTTCGTTGCTGTCATTCAGCACGAAATTGATAACCCCAGCAATTGCATCTGACCCATACTGTGCAGCAGCACCATCGCGGAGGACCTCAACGCGCTTGAGAGCAATACTAGGGATCATGCCAATGTCTACACCATGTGAACCATTACCCGCTGCTGGCGCAAAAAATTGCACGAGAGCAGAACGATGACGGCGCTTACCGTTTACAAGTACAAGTGTTTGGTCTGGCGCCATACCACGCATAGATGTCGGACGAACAAAAGCACTACCGTCACCTGTTGCTGGCGTTGCTGTAAATGACGGGACAAGCGATTTTAGATTGTCAGTAACATCTGCGGAGTTACCAACAGCATTAAAATCACCCGCAGAGAACGCGTCTACTGGTACTGGAGAGTCTGTAGCCGAGCGAGGTTTTACACTCCGAGATCCAACAGTCATAATTTCTTCAATTGCAGCGTCCTGTTGCTGTTGTGCAAATACAGGCGCGCCATATGCTGCGAGGGCAGCTGATACAGCAATAAGTGAGGTTGCTTGTTTAAACTTATTCATTCTAGGTCCTCCCCTTTTCATAAGTTTTTATGTGGCCACCGGATTAAGCCTGGAGACACCGGCAACACAAAAATTCATTCAAACCTCTGATACAATTCACTTTTTCAAGTATTAAAAAGTCTAATTTTCAGTGGCTTTCAAATACGTGACGAATGACTTTTGAATTTTGGGAATGATTTTTTTGAGGTTTTTAAAACCCCATATCCTTCATACAGGAAGAGTGGCCTATTTATCACACCTCTCAGCGATACTGTTGCAATTGAAACATTTCTCGAACATCATTTGCCGTCGCTAAAACATGACCCTGTGCCTCAACTTGTTTCTTCGCCACTGAAATAAGCTCTGCGTTATTATCTGCCAACACGCCGTCAGGTCTCCATACATTGTTTTCGAAACCTACCCGCACGTGCCCCCCAAGAGAGGCTGCTTTTAATGGCAAATCATGTTCACTCTTACCAAAACCACAAACTGCCCACGAAATGCCCGGATTTGATAGGGCTGAGGCAAATTTCTCCATTTCGTTCAGCACCACAGGCCCATTTCGTCCAAGCACACACAGCACGAACAAGTTCTGTGCACCAAACACCCCTTGTTCCCTTAGCTCAAGAAACCGCAGAATATCCTGCTGATCATATAAAATGATCTGCGGGAAAATATTCTCTCTCTGCATCCAATCCCAAAAAGAACCTTTTTCGATCACTTCGTTTTCAGTGGGGCATATTTCTCTCAATGCAATTGACACCGCCTCAGGCTTTAGATCCTTAACAACAGCCATTTGCTCAAAGCGACTATATCGCCCAACGGCTTCCGTGGTGATCTGAACAAGTAACTTACTGCCAAGTTTTGCTTTTATGGCCTGCATCGCTGATCTGTAATGCTCTGGTGCCAAGGAGTGTTCACCCAATTCACTTCTGACATGCAAATGAATGATACTTGCTCCAGCTTCATAAATTTCTACAGCGCAATCGGCGATTTCAGACGGAGTTATTGGCAACCTGACATGATCTTCTTTAGTTCTACGTGCACCATTTGGCGCGCACATTAGAATGAATGGCTCACGCATCCAAAACCTCCACCAGCACAGATTTTAAAATATCAATTGCTTCATCGATGTGTGACTTTTCTAGAATGTAAGGCGGCGCAAATAGGATATGACAATTCTCAGAACCACCGCTTGGATAAATCATCAAACCTTTTTCCATTGCTTTAGCTTTTATGTGCGCAGCTGCAGTAGCTCCATCCTTTATGCGCTCTTTACTATCTCGATTGCCAACCAGCTCAATAGCCTGAAATAGCCCCCTGCCTCTTATATCCCCGACATTAGGATGTTCTGAAAAGTTCGAAAGGAGCGCCTGTAGAAAGTAAGCACCATGCGCTGAAACCTTATCCATAAGATGATGTTTCTCAATTGCACGGCAAACGGCCACACTTGCAGCGCAGGCCGTAGCGTGCCCAACATATGTGTGGCCATGGGAAAAAGGCTTCTTTTCAAAAGCTTCGGCAACGTGCCTGCGTACAATAGTCGCTGCGAGTGGCTGAAAACCACCACCAAGGCCTTTAGCAAGTGTAACGATATCTGGAATAATGTTTTCTTGCTCGTGTGCGAAAAAGGTACCTGTACGACCAGTTCCGCACATAACCTCGTCTGCAATCAACAACACATCATACTTATCGCATATATTTCGGATATTTACGAAATACCGATTTGCTGCAGTAACAGCACCAAGAGAAGCCCCAACAACAGGCTCAGCAATGAAAGCCGCCACTGTCTCTGGCCCCGCCCTTAAAATAGCATCTTCAAGTTGAGCTGCTGCCCGAATGCCATATTCCTGATCCGTCTCATCATTTCGTTGATGCCTATATGCATAACAGGCTTCAATACGAGGCCAATCATGTAGCATTGCCTCAACAGGTGCACGTCGCGCAGGGTTGCCACTTACAGACAGTGCGCCAACTGTATTTCCGTGATAGCTATGTTGGCGGCCTATTATTTTGATCTTATGAGGTTGCTCCTTCACCTGCCAGTACTGCCACGCAAGCTTTAAGGCCGTTTCATTCGCCTCTGATCCCCCTGAAGTAAAGTAAGCCTTTGCTCCAGCCTCACTGAAATGATTGCAGAGTATCTCAGCTAACTGCTCCTGCGGTTCATTTGAAAAAAAAGCAGTGTGTGCGAAAGCCATGGTCTCGACTTGACACCTAATAGCATCAACCACTTCAGGATGCCCATGACCAAGGCAAGAAACGGCTGCTCCACCGCACATATCAAGATACGCCTTACCCTCGCTATCATGAATATACATGCCACCAGATCTGGCAGCCAAAGGATATGTAGGATTACTATCCCGGTAAAATACAGCGCTCATGCTCACTACCTTAACAAACATCAATGAGCATATTTTCAAATAAACTCTAGTATATTAAAAATCTATATTTTTGCGTTATATATAAATGTAATCTATACATATACTATGAATGCAAGACAGATAGAAATATTCCATGCAGTTATGAAGGCTGGCACAGTTACAGAGGCCGCCAGACAACTTGGTATCACCCAACCTTCAGCGACCGCATCTCTTAGGCAAATAGAAGATGCGTTAGGGTTTAATCTATTCCACCGGAAAGGTGGCCGCTTAGCTCCAACAGCTGAAGCTAAAGCACTATTCACAGAAGCAGAACGCCTGCAAGATAGCCTAACTGTTTTTAAGAACCTCGCAAGTCGCCTTAAAAACGACCTTACTTCGCACCTCCGTGTGGTTGCACCACCAGCCTTCTGTCATGAGTTATTACCTTCCGCGATCGCGGAACTAACCAAAACCAACAAACACTGTGTGCTAGACATCACCACATTACATCACGGACAAATACTTAACGACATCACAAAAGTTGGTGGTCAGAACAACCTAGGTTTCACTTTCGGAACGGGTGTTCATGAAGGCATAGGGTCAATCCCTATCGGCAAGGCCAGCATCGTTGCTTTGGTGCCAAGCGAATGGCAACTAGCTGATCAGGAATCAATCCAAATTGAAGACCTAATCAACAAACCCCTTATTGGAACATTTTCAGGC
The DNA here is from genome assembly GCA_040830325.1 of Kordiimonas sp. GTDB lineage: Bacteria > Pseudomonadota > Alphaproteobacteria > Sphingomonadales > Kordiimonadaceae > Kordiimonas. Next base: position 5,329 of record JBFOLV010000553.1, read on the forward strand.
GAGCCACTTGGTGATGCTGTCGAAAAAATGCTTAATGGGTCAACATTAGATACAAACTATACTATTCGGGCCCACAGCCATAGTGTCGCCGCAAGTCTTGCAGGCCAAGGCGTTGGTGCTGCCATTATTGACTCCGTGACGGCATCATACACCAAAGCACGCATCATAAACTCCGGCTTTAAAGTCCTAGCCATAGAAAATGCACCAACACTACCTGTAACTGCTATTTTTTCATACGAGCACCCGCTGAACAAAAATGCCAAACAGCTTATCGACATCTTTAGAAAGCTCTACCGCGAGCAAACATGACTCTTGTGAAGCTAACATAAATTAACCGTGAAAATCGAAATTCCGAGTTGACCTACAGCCCTCTATCGCGTTTATCATTAAACTTGATGCAGATATTTGCTCACATACAGCGTGTTTCATTCACGCTTCTAGCCGTTGCCATTTTCATATTGGCACCGACGGTTTCTGCTATGACGCCTCCATCATGTTGCCTAGAAGGTGGAATGATGAATGATCCAGCGCTGCAACAAACACAGAACCACTCGGTGGACAGTCACTGTGACGAAATGAACACCAAGGAAATGGGCAGCGAAGAAGCTCACAATGTTTGCAAAAGTGGCTGTACAGGTTCGTGCTGCAGCATATACCTATCTATCGGCATTACCTTTTCTGAACCGGAAACTTTCTCAGAAACTTTTGCTTCTTCCTTGGTGCGTCCTGAGAACGTTAATTCACATTCAACTGGCACCCGTTTTCCAACACCTCCCCCCAAGCACCATCTGTCAGTATAATATTGGTTCCCCTCGATATGTCGCAGTCACACCTGTGCATTTCTAACTGGAAACCATATTTCACAGAACACACAGCGTTCTAAAAGCCGGATAACGTACGGCATATGCCGCATACCGTGTGCTCTCTTCTCGACATCATTCAACTTTGCCAGAGAAAACATGTTTTCTGAGTTTGTTGAGGGCCAGAATGTACAAGATACTATCAATAGTTTTAGCAACCTTACTGCTTTCACCGTCTATTTCAGCTTCGGGAAATAGCCTATCACTCCAACAAGCTGTTGAGCGTGCGCTCGCGAGCAATGACCCTTACCTTCAAGAAGCCAGTCAACGGGCCTCCTCACTAGAGGAAAAAGCAGTCGCAGACGCGCAGCTTGCTGATCCTAAGCTTCGTATTAACTTCGCAAATTGGCCAACTAACAGCTTCCGCTACACCCAAGAACCAATGACACAGGTACAATTGGGGCTAACTCAGGCTTTTCCAAAAGGTGATACGTTAAAGTTTAGTCGCCAAAAAAGACAGGCTGAAGCTCGCGGTCTGCATCACCTCAAAAACCTACGGCAACGTGAAATCATTCTTGATACCAGGCTCCTATGGCTAGACCTGTTTTACGCCAGCAATGCACGTCTAAAAGTGTCAGCCAGTCAAAAAGCAGTGACTGACCTTATTGGCATAATAGAAGGTAAGTATGCAACGGGCCAAGGAACACAGCAGAATGTTGCGAGAACTCAACTTGAACTAAGTCTACTCGACGACCGTCTTGCAGAAGTTGATCAGTCAATTTCTATATTGCGCGCCAAACTTGCGCGCCGCATAGGAAAGGAAGCACTGATAGTTTCAATGCCCTCACACCTGCCAGCACTCCAACACCCTTCCAGCCTATCCGTTATTGAAGAAGTGCTAGCACAGCATCCAGCTGCAAACGTATTAGCCGCCAAAATAGAAACAGCCAGCAAAGAAGGCAGCATTGCTGGCGAGCAATATAAACCGGGCTGGTCATTAAATGTTGGTTATGGGGCCAGAGGCGGGAATCGTGCAGACTTTGTTTTTGTCGTCGTGTTGA
>JBFOLV010000554.1:0-2117 GCA_040830325.1 Kordiimonas sp.
CTGGGTGCTATAGGCGTGACGGGTTAAGCCTGTATTAGTGTCGCTAAATGGCTGTCTTTCAAGGAGCGTTTACAAATCCAACTGCCAGTGCTGACCTACCTGTGGTGGTCCGAAGTCACTGTGGGTTTCCTCTGACTGAAGGGTGAAGCCCGTGGCTTCATATATGCGACGCGCTTTTGTAAGACCGTCGTTGGTCCAGAGTACTATTTGCTTGTAGCCTGCGCGTTTGGCAAAGCTGATGCATTCACTAACCAGCCGTTTGCCGAGGCCTAGGCCTCTAGCTTTTGGGTCTACAAGCAGAAGGCGTAGTTTCGCAGTTTTGTCATCCTCTTTGACAAGGAAGATGCTCCCCACATTTTCACCGCCTACCTCTGCTATCCAGCAATGTTCAAGTTTTGGGTCATAGTCGCTAATGAAGTCTGCTGCTATGCGGGCAACCAAGGCCTCAAAATACTCATTAAAACCATATTCTCGAGAATATAGCTTGCCGTGTGCTTCAATTACCCAGCCTATATCACCAGGGCGGTGGCTGCGGATAATAGCTGTGCGGTCCTGTCCTACATTATTACCTAGTGTAGCTTCGATTTTGTGCATGGCGTGAACAAGTTGAGTGGTTTCCTCAGGAGAGGCATCTTTCAATTTTTCAGCAATGTCGCGCCCTGACTTTTCCGCCATCATGTGGGCTTCGTCTTTGCCTTTTTCTGTCAAAGATAAATGAGTAATTCGGGCATCTTTTGAACTTGTTTTCTTTGAGATAAGGCCATTCTCTTCGAAACGTTTTAGGATGCGACTTAAATATCCTTGGTCGAGTTCAAGTTCTGCTCGAATATCAGATGCCGTTATCTCATCGGTTTGTGCCAGCTCGTATAAAACTCGTGCTTCAACCAAAGAGTAATTTGAATTCATTAATCTGCGGTGCAGCAAACCAAGGTGTTTCGTATAGAAGCGGCTGAACTGCCTAATAGCTAATATATCTGAAGTTGTGGGGTGATGCTGAGGCATGGGAAAGCTCTATTAAATGTCTTTGTCAATTAAATATATGACAATGGCATGTAATTATCAAGACTAAAAAGTTTAAGTCGTCTCTGCGCCAGCAGCTTGGTTCTCGTTTTCGTTAGAAAGTAAGGCGCCAATATTGATTGGTATGTGCGGGCCCAAATTCAGACGAAGTTTCTTCTTTAACGAGTTGAAAGCCTGCTTTTTGGTAGAGGTGTCTCGCAGTTTTTAAGTTTTTGGTGGTTTTAAGCTCTACATGCCTGTAGCCCGTTTTTTCTGCAAAGCTAAGGCATTCGTCAATAAGACGTTGGCCTAGCTTTAACCCGCGGGCTTTAGGGGACAGGTAGAATAACCTGAGGGTAGACGTGCTTTCTTTTTCCTTAGTTAGAACGATGCTGCCTACTCTTTCTCCGTTTAACTCAGCAATCCAGCCTCGCTCGGCGCTGGGGTCATAATTGCTAATGAAGTTGGTAGCTGATTGAGCCATGGCAACTTCAAAGTTTTGATTAAATCCAAACTCACTAGAGCATTGCTCGCCAAGAACCTGAATAATCCAACCGATATCGCCAGGCCGGTGATTTCTAATACTAACCGTTTGTTTGGATGTGGTTTGTTCGCCGAGTATTTCGCCAATGCCTTCCATCGCACTGACGAGCGTAGATAGTTGATTATCATTTAAGGTACTTAGTTTTTTGTCGATAAAGCTATTTGCAATATCTCCCATCTCTGTAGCCACAGAAGTACCATGGTCTGTGATAATCAGGCGGGTGCTACGACCATCAATTTTACAGGGTTGTTTGGAAATCAAACCTGCTTTTTCAAAACGGGTGAGTATTCGGCTTAGGTACCCAGGATCCAACGCCAGCTCGGCCGTCAGTACTGAAGCTTTTGTCATCTTTCTGTGGGCTAATTCATAGAGAAGCCTTGCTTCAGTGAATGAATAATCACTGCCGAGCATTTTGCGGTTCAGAAACCCCATGTAGCCAGTATAGAAACGATTGAACCGCCGAATTTTTCTTATGTTTTCTATATTCATTTTAGTGAGCACAGCATGCGTTTCCCTTTTTTGGTCGAATATCTAATATGCTCATTTATTTGACTTAGTCAAATAAATATCAAAA
>JBFOLV010000555.1:0-3076 GCA_040830325.1 Kordiimonas sp.
ATCTGAGCAAAAACGAATATTAGTAATATGACAACAACCAAACCGTATGATAGAGCCGAGCGGTAAACCAATAATAATAGCAAACTAAAAACAGCGGTAATAAATATGCCTATAGAAATTGGAGCCACGTAAAGGAGTGCGTACGGTAGCGCACTCGTTTCTGCCGCAACGTTCAATACTACATCCAACCCCACTTTTATCACGCCAGAAAGTAACTGAAGCCCCCCAATGGCCTCACAAAAAACGCCCAAAAGCAGTGAAGGCATTACCAAAAAAGACACAACTGGCAGCGCGACTATGTTTGCAATAACTCCTGCGGCTGAAATACTCTGAAAATGAAATAATGAGAATGGGGCAACAGAAAGCTGGGCCACAATACTAGTAACCGCTATTGCAGCGATATAACTCAGTAACTTTGTAAACCAATTTACCCGATACTTAAGCCACCCGACATTACCCTTTCTGGCGTTTTCATAGAAGGCAACCAAACCTATTGTTGCGGCGAAGGACATTTGAAATCCAATTGATAGGACACTTTCTGGCTTCCAGAGGGTAATAAAGAATGCCGCAAGAGCAACGCTACGGAGGGAAAACACCTTGCGGCCGGTAACAATGGCCAAAAGCCCTACTGATACCATTATGAACGCACGGATTGTGGAGATACTTGCTCCAGAAAGGAATAGATAACTTAATGCAACCAGCCAAGCTGGTAATACCGCTAACTTTCTAGGCATTACACTAAGCGCCGCCATAGGGAACGCTGCAAACAAAAACTCAAAAATGAAAAAACTTGCACCAGTTATTAAACCCATGTGAAGACCAGATATTGCTAACAGATGTGACAGCCCTGCACGGCGTAACGTCTCAGTGGTTTCTGGGCTTAGATGATTTCTGAAGCCAACAGTTAACGCGACTGCAACTCCTCCGGCCTGACCGGATATATACTGCAGCAACTGAGCCTCAATCTGCTCTCTTTTTTCTATGATCCAATATTCAAAGCCTGACCCATGATCGCCGGAAAGAGCTTTAACCGGTGAGACAGCAATCGCTTCAGCACCAATACCGGAGAAGAAAGCCGTTCTGGAAAAATTATATCCACCAGGAACCATTGGTCCGTTAAGTGCTGCTAGTTTCGCCGAAAATGAGACCACCCGTCCTGCCCTTACCTCGGGGTCCACGGCCGTTCTGATGGAAACTCTTAACTTTGCAGGTAAAGAAATTACCTTTTTACCAATCTTCGTTGGTCTCATCAGTAACCTAGCTAAGCCACCTTCCCCAATCTGAAACCTCTCTACGACACCTTCAATGTCTGCATAACTAGTGGTAACCACATAACTCTGTTTGACAGAAATCAGTCTTAACTGGCCAACAAGAAGACCCGAACAGCACGAAAACAACAAGACAAACATCATAGTCCGCAAGCAGCGCTTCTTAAATCCAACCGCCAGTAAAACCAACCACGATGTGATTGAGACGCCTACTGCACCAGAAGATGCCAATATAGAGAAATCCCATAAACTTGTCGCAAGTCCAGCACCAGAGCAGAAGGAGATAACAGAGGCAATAAGTCGCCATTCTGGATGCACGCGACCTTTTGCCACGTGTGTTCGGATATTTACTAAACCTGTCTTATCCCAATAACTCTGCATATTCGTCTCATACCTACCCGAGAACCATACACGTATAAGGGGATTTAACGAGCCCCAAAAATGTAAAATGACGGAAAATGCTGCACTGCACATTTGTGTTCTCAGAAAACATATGCTAAAAGCCGTGCAAATCTTCTGATCGACGTATTTTTTCATACAGCGTCTGGTTTTTTGTAACAAATAATAAGGGTTAGTGCCTGAGCATGACAAATGACATGCCCGAAATTGTAACGCGTTTTGCTCCGTCACCTACGGGGTTCTTGCATATTGGCGGAGCGCGTACTGCGCTCTACAACTGGCTTCTTGCACGCAATGCAGGTGGAAAGTTTCTTCTACGTATTGAAGACACGGACATAAAACGATCAACAAAGGAAGCCATCGACGCAATTCTCGCAGGCATGAAGTGGTTAGGTTTGGACTGGGATGGCGACGCTATTAGCCAAGCTTCCAGAGCACAACGCCATAGAGAAGTTGCTGAGCAGTTACTAGCAACTGGTAAGGCATACAAATGCTTTGCTTCCTCTGAGGAGCTTTCGGAACTACGGGAGAAAGCTCGTGCTGAAGGTAAGCCATTCTTAGGTGATATTTGGCGAGAAAAACAAGATCAAGCACCAGAAGGTATACCTTATTCTATTCGCATAAAAATGCCGCGTGAAGGCTCTGAAACTATCGATGATAAAGTCCAAGGCTCTGTCACTGTACAGAACCGTGAATTGGACGACATGATCCTACTGCGCTCAGATGGTACGCCTACATACATGCTAGCCGTTGTCGTTGATGATAATGATATGGGAGTCACTCATATTGTACGGGGTGATGATCACCTTAACAACGCGTTCCGTCAGCTACAGATTATCAAAGCAATGGAATGGAATGTACCTACTTATGCACATATTCCATTGATCCATGGTCCAGACGGTAAAAAACTATCAAAACGTCACGGAGCTTTGGGTGTTGAAGCATACGAGGAAATGGGCTTCCTGCCTGAAGCTATGCGGAACTATTTGCTGCGCCTTGGCTGGAGTCATGGCGACGATGAAATTATTTCCACAGCGCAAGCTGTTGAGTGGTTTAATCTAGAAAATATTGGTAAAGGCCCTTCAAGGTTTGATTTCGATAAAATCGACAATCTGAATGGCCATTATATGAGAGAACTTTCTGGGGAAGAACTGTTGCCCTACGCACGTATCGCCCTAGAAAAAGACTTAGGCCGTGATTTATCGGAAATTGAAGCTACACGTATTACGCTCGCTCTACCTAGTTTGGCTGAGCGAGCGAAACGACTTCCTGATGTTTTGGAAGGAGCTTCTCTTTTTTGTAACACACGTCCACTAAGCCTAACTGATAAAGCTAAGAACCTGCTGTCTGGCGACAATGCCAAATTGATGGGAGACATAGCAACGGAATTGGCGGCGCTATCAACATGG
>JBFOLV010000556.1:0-2381 GCA_040830325.1 Kordiimonas sp.
AAATGCGATGAAGCGGATAATAGACTCCACGCCCAAAAAGCTGTAATCGCTTGGTGCCTTGGTAAAATATAGTGAGCTACCCTTAAGAGTAAAGGACATGACGGAGACTACTCCCGACGCGCCAATCGTGGTCACAGACCCAACTGGCAGCCGCGACAATGAAGCACGCCCTTTCCAAATTGAAGGTATGGATGTGCGTGGCCGTGCCGTGCGCCTTGGAACCGTAGCTGAGCAAATACTGAATGCACATGACTATCCAGAACCTATTGCACGTATCTTAGGTGAGATGCTTGTACTTGCTGGCATGCTCGGGTCCATTATGAAGTTTGACGGTATTGTCACCATCCAAACCAAAGCAGGTGGTGCTATTCCAATGATGGTTGCTGACTATGAGCGAAAATCAGATGGGATCGGCCGCATTAGAGGGTATGCTGACATAGATCATAAGAAACTGTCTGTGTACGGTAAAAACCCAAGCTTTAATGCCCTACTTGGTTCTAAGTCTGGCTACCTCGCCTTGACCATCGACCAGGGCGAGAAAATGGAGCGCTACCAAGGCATTGTAGACCTAAAAGGCGAAACCCTATCTGAAGTCGCACGTAATTACTTTGAAAACAGCGAACAAACACCAACCGAGATTCGCTTGAACTGTGATCGTGACCCAGTTTCAAATCATTGGCGTGCTGGCGGCATTATGGTCCAGCACCTAGCTCGCGGTGAAGCTGGCCAAGAGCGCATCTTAGACCGTGAAACCAAAGAGCAATGGAATCGCGCGGCCGTATTAATGTCTAGTGTGAAAGCTAGCGACCTTCTTGACCCACAACTAGATTTAGATCAGCTCCTATACCGCCTGTATAATGAAGATGGTGTACGTGCTTTTGAACCTGCCCACCTCATTCATGAATGTCGTTGTTCCCGTGAACGTTTAGAAAACGTCTTAAAAGATTTTGACGATTCAGAGCTAAAGGAAATGGTGACAGATGCGGGCACTATCGATGTGAACTGCCAATTCTGTAACGCCACATACGCGTTCACACCTGAAGAGGTTCGCAGTAAATAATCTCGCGCTTTCATAAAACGTCAAAAACATATATTTCCAGTTGGGTATTTTAACCCAACTGGAAAAACTCTGATTACTAAATGCAAAATCATTTTTAGGGATTGTTAAACTCAATTTATGTAACACTATCCATCAGTGTTGGTTTAATGAGAAAGGCAGAGACCTGATAGTGAAACCCTTTAAGCATTTTGCATATCTGTTAGGTTTTCTTATCGCTGGCGGCGCGGTGCACGCTGATCCGCTTTTTGGCTCCAGCAAACTACTCGCAACATCTGGCGTCGTGCAAATCGAAGGTGCCGGTGGTAGCGGCCTAACGACTTGGGCTGTTATTTCCGGTTATGGTAGCAACAGAGAGATAGGCGCGAATGCCCACTATACATTCGCAGCAACTCAAGACTACACATTGAATGCTGTTGGTGCCCGAGTGGGTCTTTATGATAGAATAGAACTTTCATTAACTCGTCAATATTTTGACACAGGTGACGCGGGCACAGCCCTCGGCCTTGGCAAAGGGTTCAACTTTAATCAGGATATTATCGGCGCCAAAGTTCGACTATTTGGAGATGCCGTTTACGCCCAAGATAGTTGGCTGCCCCAAGTGTCGGCTGGTCTTCAATATAAAACCGCAGAGAAAACAGCCATTATTAGTGCCATTGGCGGCAAAGATAATGATGATTTTGATTATTATCTGTCCGCCACGAAAATCTTACTAGATCGCAGCTTAGTCCTAACAGGTACTGCACGCCTTACCAAAGCCAACCAATTCGGTTTACTAGGGTTTGGCGGTGACAAATCGAATAACCATAGCCTAGAATTCGAAGGCTCAATTTCGTATCTTCTCTCAAAGCGTATCGTGATTGGCGCCGATTATAGAACCAAACCGGATAACTTGAGCTTCGCAAAAGAAGAAGATAGTTGGGCAGCTTATGCTGTGTGGCTCCCAAGTAAACATTTCAGTGTTACCGCAGCCTTTGTCGCCCTTGGTGACATCGCACTACATGACAATCAAGGCGGTTTTTACCTATCAATACAAACGGGGTTTTAAGGTGAAGTACTTCAACAAAGCAGTATTCATCGCACTGACACTCATTGTCTCGCACAAAACACACGCTACTGACCTAGCGCTCTACGAAGCACTCGGCAAAGAAGCGGGGATCACTAAAATTGTGAGTCATGCTCTTGATCTAAGCTTTGAAGACCCAAGAACGAAAACACAGTTTGCTCACTCAAAGAAAGATCGGCTCGTGAAATTGATTTCAGAGCAAATATGTGAACTTGTAGGCGGGCCTTGCGAATACAAAGGCCTGAATATGATTAAAAC
>JBFOLV010000557.1:0-4903 GCA_040830325.1 Kordiimonas sp.
CCTCAACTCTTCTAATCGGTCAGCGAGATATTGATTATCTAAAAAATCGGCCAACAACCAATGCACGGCGGCGACTTGCACCGTGGTTCGACGGTGATTCACAGTATATTGGCCTTACCGGTGATCATGATGTTTTTGGCGATAGTAGCGTCACAATACTAAGCCTTCCGGGCCATACGCATGGTCATCAAGGACTGTTAGTAAAGCTGGCGGGTGATAAGTATGTCTTACTAAGTGGCGACCTTTATCACTATCAAGCAGAAATCGGTAAAGAGATTGTGTCTCGATGGAACAAAAATCGGGCTGAGACGTTGGCGTCACAAAAGAGATTTGAGAGTATAATTAAAGTATTAACGCCGATAGTCATAGTTCAACATGATCGACAAGATATCAAAAAACTTCCGCAATTTCCTGAACACCTTAAATAACTAATCGTCTGTTGAAGCAGTCAAATAAAAAGGCCGCCCAAATGGGTGGCCTTTTCTAACTCGGTACAGCTTTCGCTCCCTACTCTGAACAGAAACTTGAAACGACAAACTCTGAACAAATACTCGAAACAAAAACTCTGAGTAATTCCTAACGCTTCGAGAACTGGAAGCTACGACGTGCTTTAGCGCGACCGTATTTCTTACGCTCAACAACACGGCTATCACGAGTAAGGAAGCCAGCAGCTTTAAGTGGAGCGCGAAGCTCAGGCTCAGCAAGCTGAATTGCTTTTGAGATACCATGCTTAACCGCACCAGCCTGACCAGACAGACCGCCACCTTTTACAGTTGCGATAACGTCATACTGGTTTTCACGGCCAGCTACTTGGAATGGCTGGTTAACAACCAAACGAAGTGTTGGGCGAGCGAAGTAAGTTTCCTGATCGCGACCGTTTACTGTGATTTTACCTGAACCAGGCTTAATCCAAACGCGCGCAACAGCGTCTTTACGTTTACCAGTTGCATATGTGCGGCCTTGCGCATCAACAACAGGCGCACGCTCTTCTGTAGCAGCTGCTGCAACAGCAGCTTCGCCAGTGATTTCTTTAAGATCCTGAAGGTCGGCCATGCTTACCTCTTGTTCTTTTTGTTAAGTGCAGCAACGTCGAACACTACAGGCTCTTGTGCGGCATGTGGGTGCTCTGTACCCGCGTAAACACGTAGGTTGCGCATTTGTTGACGACCAAGCGGACCTTTAGGGATCATACGCTCAATAGCTTTTTCTACAACGCGCTCCGGGAAGCGACCGTCTAGGATCTCACCTGCAGTAGCAGATTTGATACCACCAGGGTGACCTGTGTGACGGTAGTAAACTTTGTCAGAGCGTTTCTTGCCTGTAAGTTTTACTTTTTCAGCGTTGATGATGATTACATTGTCACCACAGTCCATGTGTGGTGTGTAAGTTGGCTTGTACTTGCCGCGGAGAACAACAGCAACGGCTTGAGCCATACGCCCGAGAACTACGTCCTCAGCGTCGACGATAAGCCATTTCTTTTCGATCTCCGATGGTTTTGCGGAATAAGTTGTCATCGCAATTTGCCTCGGTTACTGAATAAATCAGTGTTAAACTCATAAACAGTATATTGACGCCAACCAGCGCCTATATCGTTGCTTGGCGCGCAATATATGGATTTAGCAGCTACTGTCAACATGGTATTTTGCAGTAGTTCTGTAATTTATTTATATAAAACAGCGCCTTAAATAAAAGGTATTATATTACCCCATTTATTTGTGTAGCTAAATTGCTCGTATCAGCTTTTTGCTGACCCTGTTTTTGGTGATATCTAGTAAAAATAGCAGCACCAAACTACCACCAAACATGGGGAACAAGACCCCTAGCCCAAGGACAATTCCAACTAGTGCACTGCTTAGCTGCCATTTCTCGGGTACTTCGGGAATCCCCCACCTTCCGACAGGTTTCCTTATTAGATATGAAATCAGACCAGCTGCGCTACTAATTGTAAATAAAAGAGAAACAATCAGCACGGTCCACCAACTCAGAGAGCCGTATTCTCCCTGATGCAAACGCATAGCAACTTGCCTTGCATCCATTAATATTCCTACATCACCCCAATCGTGAGCTCTCACGAGTTCCCCACTATATTGATCGAAGTGACGAACATATTGGTCTCTGAGAAGCCGTGATTTATTTGATACTGTAAATACATTTATGGTTTTTGGAGGTAGAGTTAGTGTTGTTTGGCCTTCTAGATTCTGCAAGATCGCGACCGCGACCATCTCATCAATACTCAAGCTATGGGCTGTGCTACTGATATCGGACTGCAATCCACGTGAGTTGCGCCAAGTAGTTGGATATCCTGTATCTGTCTGTTTTTGGACCCACTTGAGCTGTGAACCGAAGACATCCGTCCAAGGCATTGCTCCAGCCAAGATGATAAGCATAAAGAGTGAGAGCCAAAACCCTAAGACCGCATGCAAATCGCGGTAAAATAAGCGTCGCCCATTTTTAGTGCGAATGGTAAAGAACCCTCTGAGCTTAAAATCTTTTGCTGGCCACCAAACATAAAGCCCGGTGATGATAAGGACCACAAACCAGCTTGCGACAAGTTCTACAAACAAAGTGCCCCCCTTCCCTAGCAACAGTTCACCGTGAAGCTTTCTGATTGTCATCATTAAGGTGTTTGCAGCAACGATCTCGCCGGTTATCGTTCCGGTATAGGGGTTTACATAGATGGTGCGCGTCTGAGCTCGCTGCCCGGAAACAAACTGGATGGCTTCAGTTTCTGTTTTTGGTAGAACTAGTTTAGAAATCTTTTTATCAGATGCAACCTGAGCGGAAACAAGTAGTTGCTCATAGCTGAGCCTTTCACCTTGCTGTTCCACGACTTTAACTTCGTTGTAAATAGCGTCCTCATAGTCGGCTTTAAACAAATAGATGATGCCGGTGATAGACAGCAGAATCATGACTGGCACGGTAATTAAACCTGCGATGATATGCCATTTCCAGAGCCAACGATTTAAGTATTTTGACTTAGTCATTTTATCACCCATGATTAGAACTTGAATGAAACGCCGCCATAGATGGTCCGACCATCAATAATGCGGATATTTCTACGACCAGGACCTCTTCTGCTCGGTGGTGAATAACTCACACGGTCTTCGAGTGTGTCTGTCAAATTCATCCCGTGAAGCCAAACCTCCCAGTCGCCGAAGCTGTAGTTTACGCGCAGATTTAGCCTTTCACCGCGGGTGAACTTTCCTTCCGGGTCAATGGAGTTGTCGTCTCGGGTGTAATAACCAGTATAAAAGTCACCCTCAGCCTCGACAGTTAATCCATTGGCAGGTAACCAAGCTAATCTCAGGTTTAAATGGTGATCTGGCGATCTACTGAGGCGGTTACCACTAAGGTCGTGGTCTCCGTCATCATCAGTGCCATAGTAGATATCATAGACATTGTTGGCGTATGTGTGGGTAGCACTCAGTCGCCACAAGTCACTTGGTGAGTATTCAATAACACTCTCAATACCCTGCACTGTTACTTGGCCGGCATTGGTTGTAGTTTCGACAAAACCATCATCTTCAGTAACTAGGAAGTTCGTTATTCGCGTATTATAGTACGAGGTATTAATCGATAGATCACCTGCATCTGCGCGTAAACCAAACTCAATATGGCGTGCATTCTCTGCCTTTAGGTTTTCATTGGCTTCAGGTCGATCAAGAAATAGATCACCGATATCTGGTGAAAGATATCCTCTGGCGTAGCTTGCCCAGACAGTTACATTCTCACTAATTACATAGGTCGCACCAAATTTGGGTGCAGTGTTATCAAAAGCTTTTTCAAAAGTTTGGCCGTGGTTAAGTGGTTCAGAGGAATGAAGCCCGAAATATGTTCTAAGCAGAATATCTTCGTGACGAACACCGGCAACAATGTCGAGGCGATCGGTTAGTTGGAGTGAGTATTGAGCAAACAGTGACTTGATTTGAACATCGCTGTCTGACTTCACCTCGATTGGCCCCTCCAAATTTACATCATCTCTGCCGTAATCATTCGTCTTAACATCCCCATCAAAAGACTCTCCCCCAATCACTAGGTTCGAGCTATCGAAATCATGCCTGTATTGTAGTTTAAAGTGTAAGCTTTTGTCGGAACTGTCACGAGGTGGGGAAAAGCGCCCATCACCAATTTCATTCTCAATACGTCGAACAGCACCAAACTCGATGCGTCCTTGATGAAAATCATGCTCAGCCTTGAACATATAGGAGTGTGATTTCGTTTTATCCGTGGAACCTGCAGTCCTTCCTTTGACTGTTGGGTCACTTGCAAACTCAGTATCTCTTAAGTCGCCGGGGAAAATTTCTGTCCTGTTTAAATGTTCATAGCGAAAAGATACCTTGGTTGCGTCTGACGGGCTGAAAATAACTTTGGCGCTTAGTTGATCGCGGTCGTTTTTGTACGTGTTACGCAAGCCATCAAGGTTCTGGGTATTTGCATCAGCGAAGAACCCGAACTTTCCTGAAGAACCAGCTGCACTAACACCGCCTCGGCGACGGTTGAACTTCCCAACCTCAAGCCATGCTTTTCCTTCAAAGTTTTCGGGAGCGTCGCGTGTAATAACATTGATCACGCCGCCAAATGCATTGTTGGAATAGAGTGCTGAAGCTGGTCCTTTAATTACCTCGATACGTTCAATATCAAAGGAGTTTACTGTCGTAATGTCTTGAGTTGCACCTCGATACGGGCTTGCGAGCGGCATGCCATCTACTAAAGGAACTGTATAGCTCTTTCCGCCCTGTGGTATTCTTAGGTTACGGACCTGTGTTTCTCCTGGAATCCGATCAAGAAACTCATCGGGGTCAACAAACCTCAAACGTTCTAATTCGTCGCGATTTACAACGTGAGCAGCAAGCGGGAGTTTTTTAAGGTTTGTACCCCCTAGTGAAGCTCCTTTGTAAGCTTC
>JBFOLV010000558.1:0-3630 GCA_040830325.1 Kordiimonas sp.
CAGGGCTAATCCTCGGCATTTTAACAGCTGATTGCACCCCGGTATTATTCACTGACGAAAAAGCAGGTGTAGTAGGTGTCGCTCATGCTGGATGGAAGGGCGCTTTAACAGGTGTTCTTTCCAACACTATATTAGCAATGGAAAAACTTGGCGCAGACCGTGCTGATATTCGAACAGCGATTGGTCCCACTATTCACCAAGATAGTTACGAGGTAGGTGCAGACTTCAGAGCCCACTTTGCTGACATAGAATCAGGCTTCGCCAGCTACTTCAACAGAGGCAAAGACGTAGAACACTATCAGTTTGATTTGCCCGGTTTCGTTAGAGATCAATTAAAATCTCAAGATATCAGGCACATCTGGAATGCCCGAATTGACACCTATAAAAGTGCGGACCACTTTTCTTACCGGCGCACGACGCATCTAAAAGAACCAGACTATGGTAGACAACTCTCCGGCATAATGCTTCCGCGTTAACCAAGTCTTGAAATTGTGTTCCTAATATCCCCGATTGAAGCAACTTTTTCAATTTTGCGAACGACAATGCCAGAGTCCACTTTACAGCGCGGTCTTGCACTGATAAAGCTCCGGCAAGCAAGTCAATCTTCATATGCACGGAGACCATGAATGGGCATGAAGATTCTTACCGGGAATTCAAACCGGGAATTGGCTGAAGCAATTGCAGCCTATTTGAACATCCCGCTCGCAAAAGCGGCGATTAAACGTTTTTCCGATCAGGAAGTCTTTGTAGAGATTCATGAAAATGTGCGTGGTGAGGATGTTTTCCTCGTCCAGCCTACAAACTTCCCGTGCAACGACCATATGATGGAACTGTTGGTGTGCATTGATGCACTGCGCCGTGCCTCAGCACGCCGCATTACAGCAGTTATTCCCTACTTTGGTTATGCTCGACAGGACCGAAAGCCTGGCCCGCGCACACCAATTTCAGCAAAACTGGTTGCAAACCTGATTACAACAGCAGGCGCAGACCGCGTACTGACAATTGATCTGCACGCTGGTCAAATCCAGGGTTTCTTCGATATTCCGACAGACAATCTTTATGCGATGCCTGTTCTTGTTCGTGATATGCAGGAAAAATACGCAGGCCGCGAGACAACAATTGTATCACCCGATGTAGGTGGTGTTGTTCGCGCACGGGCTTACGCGAAACGTATGGACGCACCTATCGCAATCATCGACAAACGCCGTGAACGCGCTGGGGTATCTGAAGTAATGCATATCGTTGGTGAAGTAGAAGGCACTGACTGTATCCTCGTGGACGATATCGTAGATAGTGCTGGTACGCTCTGTAATGCTGCAAATGCTCTACTGAATGCTGGCGCTAAGTCTGTGTCAGCATATGTTGCACACGGCGTACTCTCAGGGCCAGCCCTTGAGCGCATTAAAGACAGCGGCATGGATGAGCTGGTTATTACAGACAGTATTCGCCCAACTGACGGCGTAAATGAGCATGGCAAAATTCGCGTCGTGACGATCGCGCCGCTTCTAGCGGAAGCGATGAACCGCATCGCTCATGAAACAAGTGTATCCAGTCTGTTTGACTAACAATTGAGCCATAAAAATTTAAAGCCCCAACCAAATTTGGCTGGGGCTTTTTTCGTTCTATTTACCACCATTATCCTGAAATTAACCCTAAATACCTCGCTGTATGGTTCATTGAGTTAATGCTTCCATGAGTTAACACAAGTGGCCAGATGTTTCGTTTCCCAAACCAGATGTAAATAAAACCAAACGTCAGACCAATAGCCCCTGTAGTTATCGCCCCGTGCATGCCTTGGTAGTAGTAATGCCGATAACCAAAGAATACCGCAGCAAAAATAACCGCAGCAACATCAGCCCAAATACCTCCACCTAAGAAAGCGCTAGTTCGATTAATTATAAACGCCCTGAACAGCAGTTCCTCAAAAAAGGCAGAGTGTGTCCATGTTACAAGCATCGCTAGAACGTAGGCGGTTAAATTGCCCTGAATATGATCAAACTTGCCGCTTGTGTGCACATCTTCAAAGAACATATCGGCAATGCTGCCAGCTACTACAATAGCCACTGCCATCGCCCCAAATGTGAGGCCTGCAAGTACAAACGTTATCCACCAGTTGGCAGGGCGCTTTAAGCCTAAATCTGCCCAACTTAGACCCCGCTGGCGCAAAAGATAAGTTCCGACCAACATTGCAGTCGTCGTTGAGGTTGGCCCTGCATACATAGAGGTATACAGCAGCATTGTTTGTTTTACTGAAACAAGGGTAAAAAGGATGATCAGCAAATCTTTCAGCGCACCAAAGTCAAATAGACTAGGCTTTTGCTCCAAAGCTGCCGTCGTGCTTTTTTGGATCATTATTATCTCATATTATTATTGTGAAGCTGCTTGAGCAGGTTGATCTAATGCTTCTGACACCTAGTCATCTTCAATGCCCAGAAAACGGAAGGTAAAGCCGAGTGTATTGATAAAACCATGGGCAAGGAACTGAGGCCACATATTGTGTCTACCACGCTTTACATAATATATTCCGAGACTTAGCCCAATACAGCCAGTCACAATCGCACCGTTCATTCCTTGATAATAATAATGTCGGTAGCCGAAGAAGACAGCCGCCAATATAACAGCCACAGGCGTCGCCCATTTCATCTCACCAAAGAAAGCCTCCAGGCGATTGATTATAAAAGCGCGGAATAATAGCTCCTCAAAGAAAGCCGCATGTGTCCAGATCAAGCCCAGATACATAATGAAGGCGCCCACATCACCCTCAATATCACCAAAGCGATTGGTCTTTGGCTGCTTTTCAAAAAACATATCCGCAACCGCGCCCACGAGGCCGGAAGTTAAGATGACGAGCCCAATGACGAACACAGCCCACATAGCTGTCTTCAGCCAGCTGTCAGGTTTTTTGACACCAAGATCGCGCCATGAAAGGCCGCGTCTATAAAGCAGATAAGTACCTACAACCATTGCTGAGAAAGTTGAGGCCGGCCCAGCCCAAATCTGCGTATAGGGTAACACTGATTGCTTAACACCAACCAATACCAGCAAAATTACCAACACATCAAAAAGGGCACGGCTATCAAAACTAACCTTCGCCTTAATATCTGCTACGTCTTCAGTCACTAATCTCTCCTGCTGTGCCACATGTGTTCATCGCTCCATGCACTAGCGTACGTGAAGCAAATGTGAAATCACTATTTCACTTTATATGTATGTAATTTCTCTAGACCATATGATGCGAAGAAAGGAGCCAAACAATCACATGCGGCGAGACCGTCTAAAAGCTGATTAAACGTGACAACGTCTATTGGCCCGCCTTTGCGCACGAGAATAGGTAGCTCATAAAATTGGTCGGCCTGATCTGAAATTAATAGTTTTTGCTCAAGGTCGCTATCCCGCAGATATTCTGCATGCAGAAAAATTTCTGAAGCTAACGCGACATCCGCCCTGCCTTTTAGTAGATACTTCAGCGCAGTTCTCTGCTTTGGCGCAAACAAAACTTTAAAATGTTCCCTTAGATAATCTTGGTTGGCATTAAAGTCAGCAAAGGCATAATGGTAACCGAGAGTTAAAGCCATTGATTGTGCTGTTGGATTTTTTAGCACAGCTGAAGCATCTACATGATCGCGTGCG
>JBFOLV010000559.1:0-9242 GCA_040830325.1 Kordiimonas sp.
AGGGCAATGTCGATCGAGTTTGGAAATACGGAGCTTACGGAACTGACGCCGATCATCGCAGTGATTGGCGTTGGCGGAGCTGGTTGTAACGCTGTTAACAATATGATTCAGTCGCAGTTGCAAGGGGTAGACTTTGTAGTTGCGAATACAGATGCGCAGTCTCTTGCTGCCTCATCCGCTGACAATCGTATTCAGCTTGGTGTTGAAATAACACAAGGTTTAGGGGCTGGCGCGCAGCCCAAGATAGGCGAAGCCGCTGCCGAGGAAGCAGTAGATTCTATTGATGAGATGCTAGAGGGCTGTCACATGGCCTTCGTTACATCGGGTATGGGCGGCGGAACAGGAACTGGCGCGGCACCCGTGATTGCTCGTCGTGCACGAGAGCGTGGTATTCTTACCGTTGGTGTGGTGACGAAGCCTTTCCAATTTGAGGGTGGCCGCCGCATGAAGATTGCGGATGCTGGTATCAATGAGCTTTCGCAGCATGTTGATACTTTGATCATCATTCCAAACCAGAACCTTTTCCGTGTAGCTGATGAGCGCACAACGTTCGCAGATGCCTTTAATATGGCAGACGAAGTACTGCACTCTGGTGTGCGTGGTATTACGGACCTGATGGTGATGCCGGGTCTTATCAACCTTGATTTTGCAGACGTTCGTACTGTCATGTCCGAAATGGGTAAGGCAATGATGGGAACAGGTGAAGCGGAGGGTGAAGCGCGCGCGCAGGATGCTGCAGCAGCAGCCATTTCTAACCCGCTCTTGGAAGAAGCGTCTCTAAAAGGGGCAAAGGGTGTTATCATCAATGTAACTGGTGGCATGGACATGACGCTTTATGAGGTTGATGAAGCCGTCAATATGGTGCGTGAACAAGTTGACCCAGATGCACTAATCGTATTTGGTTCGGCTTTTAGCCAAGAGCTAGAAGGTAAACTGAGGGTGTCTGTTGTTGCGACAGGAATTGAGGGTGGTGCGCCTTCGATAGAGATACCGCAACCATCCAGAGCTGCCACGGCTGTTGCAGAGCCGGTTGCTGCGCCGGAGCCAGTTGCAGAAGAGGCGCCTGAAGCATCAGAGACGCAAGACACGGTGGTTACTGAAACAATAGAAAACGTTGAGCATACTGGTGAAGTAGAGGCAGAAGTCCAAACTGTTGATGAGATCGAACCGGAAGTTGTTGAAGAAGACTTGGAAGTGAAAGCTGTTGCGGCCCAAGGTGATGATGCATTTGTTGCAGATGCACCAATGACTCCATCAGCTGCAGTTCAGCAACCGATGGGGCAGCCTACGACGCCTGTGGTTGATGCATATGTACAGGAAGAAGCTCCTATCGCTGAAGAGAAGGCGGAATCAGAAGCTGTGGCACCACAACAAAAACGCAGCTTGTTTCAGGTTATGACTGCAGGGCTCAGGAATAGTGATGCGGAGCCTGCCAGACAGACTTCTGCGTCAAATGACGCGGCACCTGCAGCAGAAGAACCATCCCTTGGCGGGTTGACTGCTGAAGATCGTCCTGCGCCGAAGGTGGAAAAGGATCAACTAGAAATTCCTAGCTTTCTGAAACGACAACAAAACTAGGAATTGAAGCTATCGTGATGAAAAAGGCTGGGTATTTACCTGGCCTTTTTTTTATGGGCAACAACTAGTGGCTGATAACATATTGTAGAGTTGTGACGAGGCGTACCTTCTTGTGTATCTGGGTTTCTTCCCTCAAGTTTGGGGCGCTTTCGGCCGGTAGTATTTGAAATTGCCCTTGTCTGGCTCTTCTTATACCACTGATTGTGGTACCTGAGTTTTCTACGAACTGATCAGCTGCTGTTCGCGCATTCTTTGTTGCAAGAGCGATCATGCGTGGCTTTATATCATTTAGCTTGGTGAACAGATAATGGGGGCCAGCGTTGTGATCATATCCGTCCAAGGTACCGAATATGACGCCAGCGTCTATTAGGTCGCCAATGTTCTGTGCCGCAGATGCTACTGCTTTAATATTGTCTGTGCGTACCAGTGTTGTTTGCTGTAACAGATACCTGTTAGCTACTCTTTCGCTGCTATATGTTCTGGCTAATTGATCTATTACACGAAAGCGCTGTAATTCAGTGTCAGCTTTTTCGATCTTGTATTGCTCAAGAAATGCTTGCACTGCGTTTTGTTCGGCTTCTAACTTTGCCTTTGCTTCCCCCAGCATGTTGCTCGCGGCGATGTAAGTTATTGCCCAAACGGCTCTGTCAGCTTCCACTTGCCTTTCGGCTAGCCCTTTAACTGTTACGAAGCGTTCGTTGGATTTGACGGCTGCGATGCCGTTACCGATGAACCACCCAGCTAGGGTGACACCAATGCCTAGGGTGATTGTAGCTATAGTGATGATAGTTTTTCTGTTCATGAACAAGCTTCCTCTGTTTTAAACTAGAGTGTGTTTCAAGGTTGTCACTTTAGCTGCGATTTTGTGTTGGAAAGGTGGCTACTGCCAACGCTTCAGGGCTTCTTCATCAGTTTCTTTGGCATCAACCCAATCACCACCTTGGGGTGTTGTTTCTTTTTTCCAGAAAGGTGCCTTGGACTTTAGGAAGTCCATCAGAAACTCTGCGGCTTCAAACGCAGCGTGTCGATGACGTGAGGCGGTTACCACAAGTACAATATTGTCACCAGGTGCTAGAGTTCCATATCGGTGAATTACGCGACACCCATGCAACGGCCAGCGGCCTTCGGCTTCTATAGCAATGCGGGTGAGTTCTTTCTCGGTCATGCCTGGGTAGTGCTCGAGAGTCATGTTGGTCAGCGTGCCGCCAACATCTCGGACTGTGCCAGTAAAAGTAACGACCGCCCCAACATCATAGTTGTCACCACGTGTAGAGGCGATTTCCGCTGCTATATCAAAATCATCACTTTGAACTGAAATGCTTGGCATTTTATCCCCCTGTTACTGGAGGGAAGAATGCTACTTCATCGCTGTTTTTTAATGGGTGATCAAGCCCAACATGGGTTTGGTTTACAGCTACACGAATGAAGGTCATGTCTGATAGTGCGGTCGCGTAACCATCGCTGCGTTCTGCCAGTACCGCTACAAGTTCAGCAACAGTGGATACATCGTTTGGCAACTCAAAGAGTTCGTCACCAAGACCAATTTGCTCGCGTACGCGTGAAAAATATACAAGCTGCATGCGGCTATACCATGTGTTTAAGGCCTGCACGCAGGTAATCAAGCCCAGTATATATTGTTAGTCCAGCGGCAATCCATAGTAGACCAATGCCGATCTCCTGCGCAGGAATGCCGAAACTAGGAGCACCTTCTGACCAAACCAGAGCACCAAGTGCTATCATCTGGACTGTGGTTTTCCATTTAGCGAGCCACGAAACAGGTACACTAACTTGAATACCAGCAAGAAACTCACGCAGACCGGATACAAGTAGTTCTCTGCACATGATAATGACAGCTGCTACTACATGAATACCATCTACCCAGTGTGCATAAACCACCATGATAATGACAGCGCCTACCATTAATTTATCAGCAATTGGATCTAAGAACTGGCCAATTTTGGAAACGCTGCCAGTTGCTCGTGCTAAATACCCATCAAAAAAATCTGTGATGCCTGCCATTGTGAATGTTACAAAAGCTATATGGCTACCAAGTGGTTGCTCCATAAAAAAAGAAGCCACAAGTACAGGTATTACAAGAATACGCGATAGGGTTAGTATGTTGGGTAGGTTCCACATATATGCTTTGTCTCAATCAGTCAGTCTGTTTGCGCACACCATAAGGCATTGGCAGCTTAGGTCAATCACTCGTGGAAGTGATCATGAATTTGTTGAGCGATAGCCTTGGAAATTCCATCTACCTTTTCAATGTCTTTCACATCAGCATCAATGACAGCTTTAGCGGAACCAAAATGATGAAGGAGGGCCTTCTTACGCTTTGGGCCAATCCCATCAATGCCATCAAGCGGAGACTTTTTAATGTCACTGGATCGGCGTGCACGATGGCTACCTATAGCAAACCGATGAACTTCATCACGGAGGCGTTGCAGATAGAATAATACTGGGTCTGTTATGGGCATGGTGAATGGTTGTTGTCCAGGTATATGAAATTGCTCTCTACCAGCATGTCTATCGGGTCCTTTGGAGATTCCCACAACCTTGACACCTTCTACGCCGAGTTCAGCCAGTACCTCCATCACAGATGACAGTTGCCCCTTGCCGCCATCAATCAATAGCAGGTCAGGCCAGTGGCCACGCTCTTTGCTTGCGTCTTCTTTCAATAGTCTTGAAAATCGGCGCTGCATAACTTCGCGCATCATGCCAAAGTCATCACCGGGGGCTAAATCTTCTGATTTGATGTTGAACTTTCGGTAACTGTTCTTCAAAAAGCCCTCAGGGCCAGCAACGATCATGCCGCCGACAGGCTTGCTCCCCTGTATATGGCTATTGTCATATACTTCAATTCTGGTTGGGGGGGCATCCATACCAAAGGCTTCTGCTACGCCTTCCAATAGTTTCTTTTGGCTAGCTGTTTCTGCTAGGCGGCGCTCGATAGCTTCCTTCGCATTACGCCGTGCTTCCTGCACAACCTCAGCTTTCTTGCCTCGCTGAGGAACGCTAATATCTACTTTGCGTTCCATGCGTTCAGTCAAAGCCTCAGAAAGTAGATTCTGATTCTCCAGTTTATGCGATAGCAAGACTAATTTCGGTGCTGGCTTGTTATCGTAGAACTGAGAAATGAAGGCCTCGAGAACGTCTTCCGTTGTTTCGCTTCTGTCATGTTTAGGGAAATAAGCACGGTGACCCCAGTTTTGCCCTGCACGAAAGAAGAAAACTTGAATTCCTATTTGGCCAGCGACTGCTTCGGCGGCAATGACATCTGCTTCATCTACCATCACATTGACCATTGATTGATGGCTTTGAATTTGGGTTAGAGCATTTAATCTGTCTCGGTATATCGCTGCAGCTTCGTACTCCATGGCACTTGAAGCTTCTTGCATGGACTGTGCAAACTTTTTTTGAATGTTTGTTGATTTACCTTCCAGAAATGCGCGTGTCTCTGTGATCATTTCACCGTATTCAGCTTTGCTGACCTTATCGACACAGGGGCCAGAACATCGTTTTATTTGATAAAGCATGCATACGCGTGTTCTTGTTTCCAGTGTGTTATCTGAACAAGAGCGCAGCTGGAACACTTTCTGCAATGTATTCATTGTCCGGTTTACGGACGATATATTCGCGAACGGGCCATAATACTGCCCCTTGTGCTTTCTCTTACCGCGGTGTTTCGTAATTTGCGGCCATTCATGATCTTCACGAAGTAAGATGTAGGGGAATGATTTATCATCTTTTAGCAGAACATTATATTGTGGCTTGAAACGCTTGATCAATGATGCCTCCAGCAGGAGAGCCTCACTTTCGGTGCGAGTGGTTACAAAGACCATCGAAGTCGTGCGTGCGACCATGCGCTGTAGTCGGTTGTTGAGCCGGTTTGCTTGTGTATAGGAAACGATACGTTTTTTTATGACCTTGGCTTTACCAACATAAAGTACGTCACCATGTTCATCCAGCATCCGATATACGCCAGGAGCTTCAGGAGCTATTTTTACATAGCTTCTAATGATTTCAATGCCGGTAGATAGTTTCGTTTCACTCACAGAAGGGCCCTTTGGTTTCCTTTACCCTCTATCAATGGCGGAATGCCGCCACGGAATCAATCTTTGGAATCAGAGTTTTTAATAACTCGAAAAGATTTCCACTTTCCCTGTGGATAACCTTGTGGGAAAGATGCTGAGCTTTTCTGCAACATCGCTGTAACACTGAGGTTTTTACTAATTGCCTAATTTTTAGGCAATTATGCTAAGTTATTGATTTATATAGGGTCAAGAAGAATAAATAGAAGAATTTTATCAAAATGGATTTTGTAATATTGCCTGTATAGGGCTGTTGTGGCAGCAGTTGATTCGGTGTGAACAACTTACAACCTAGCGTGAAAAGACGGGCACGAGAAAAACTTAAATGTTACTATAGTGTTAAGGATGTTTATGGCGCTCGATCTCTACGCCAACGCTCGCAGCACCCTCTACGGCTTCCAATTTTTCAACTTTTACGCGGACTCCGATAACTTGTTCATTTACAAGAGCCATATCCGCAATATTTTCCGCCAATGTTTCGACTAGATTGATGTGACCCTTATTTAGGATTCCTTGAATATTTGTCACGATATCATTGTAGCAGACAACATTCTGAAGTTGATCTTCATGGTGCAGGTCACTTTCTTGAACAGAGAGGTCGACATTGATACGCACTTTTTGACGCGTATCCTTCTCATGTTCCCAAACCCCAATTTCTGCATCTGTAACATAGTCACGTACAAATACATGTCTTACAGAACGAGTTGCATCCGCAAAGGGCAGGTGAAGAATGTTTGCAGTTAGGTTGTCGTTCTGGGCCATTACTCAATCCTCAAGAATGTCTTTGGTGCGCCAAGCAAGGTGCTGGCCGCCATCTAGCGCTATCATTTGCCCTGTAAGCGAAGGAGTCTCAAGTATAAAACGCACACAGGCTGCAATTTCATCAAGACTAGGGCCCGATCCAAGTGGTACGCATGCTGCTTCAGAGGCAAAGTCTTCAGCAGATTGATGTTCATTTGCGAGTGTTGGTCCTGGCCCGATGCCATTCACTCTGATACCGTTCGGCGCAAGCGCTTGTGCCATAGTTTTGGTGACAGCGAGCAGCCCAGCCTTTGATGCGGTATAGGACATATACTGAGGGTTAAGTTTAAAGACACGTTGGTCAATCATATTGATAACTATGCCTTGCTCGCTGCGAGGGAGTTGTTTCGCAAAAGCTTGGGTTAGTAATACAGGAGCACGCAAGTTAACATTGTGATGAAGGTCCCAACTGCTCGCCGTCAGTGTTGATAGTGTGTCTTGTTGGAAAACAGAAGCATTGTTGATGAGAATGCCTATTGGTTCATCCAGTATCTTAGTTGTTTCGGCTATCAGATTGTTTGTCTCTTTTTCAGAAGATAGATCTGCTTGAACAGCAAAGGCGTTGCCACCCGCTGTCTTAATGCTATCCACAACTTCAGCTGCTTCATCTTCTGAACCATTGTGATGAACGGCGACAGTTATACCTTGCGAGGCAAGTTCAATAGCTAAGTGTTTGCCGATGCGCCTTGCTGCACCAGTAATAAGGGCAGTTTTCCTGCCTGTACCAATCAAAAGTGCATACCCATGACTGAAGCACTTTCACTGCTCTGTGACAGATAAAACATATAGCTTGCGTATAAACCTATTAAAATTACGCCAGAAAATTTACCGACCTTGGATCGTAGGTGGCAATATGGAATGAGAAGCGCAGAAGATCCTATCATTACCCAAAGGTCGACTTCTAAGAAGCTGTTTGGCACAGGTACCGTACCAACAAGTGAGGTAACACCCATAATGCCGAGAATATTAAATATGTTGGAACCGACTACATTGCCGACGGCAACGTCACAGTGACCACGCACAGAGGCGACCAGAGCAGTGGCAAGTTCGGGTAGGCTTGTTCCTATCGCTACCAGTGTTAAACCTATTACGGCTTCAGAAACGCCAAACCCACGCGCAATATCCACGGAGCCAACCACCAACATGTCTGCGCCAATGGCGAGGCCCGCAAGTCCGCCTATGATGAGAATAACGGAAAGGCCGTAATTGTCTGGTTCCTCTTGTATTTCATCGAGGCCGTCTATTTCATTTTCGCCGCCAGGAACGGCTTTTGCTCGCATTCCAGAATAAACGAGAAATAGTGTAAGAAAAGTAAGAAGGATAAGACCTTGTGGCCAGGCGAACTGGCCGCCATGCGCTAAGCCAACAAACAGAGCCGAACCGGCTAGCATGATCATGAGGTTTCTGCCGAGGCGTGGGGCAGAGCAAGCCATAGGCGCAATGAGCGCAGGGACACCGAGGACGAGAAGAATATTAGCGATGTTTGAACCAACCACGTTCCCGAGGGCCAGTGTTGGTGCATTTTTCAGCACTGCATCAATACCGACAACCAATTCAGGGGCAGATGTGCCAAAGGCGACAATGGTAAGGCCAATAACGAGTTTTGAAACACCAGCTCGCTGCGCAATTGAAACGGCACCCCGAACCAAGAAATCGCCTGCAAACACCAACAAAACCAGACCAGCAACAACTTGTAGATAAGCCATCTAGTGCGTAATTCCTTAAAGTTCCAAAGTGCGCCCCCAAAATTCTGCGCTCGGCTTATATAGGGTCTCCTATAGTGAATGAAAAGGCAGTATCTCGGTTTTGTGAAGTTTTTGAAGCAGAGTCTTGGTTTGTTCTATAGCAAAAGTTAGTGTGAAACGACTTACGTGGAACTTCACTATGTAAGATAGTTCCACGTGTGCCTGTTGGGCTACTTTACTTTTACGGCGAGCGTGTCTTGATGCCCTACAATCAGCTCTCTTAGGTGAAAGCTGATATCGGCGCGGTTTTTGAAGCCTGCTTCAACAGCCGCGGCTTCAAATTGCTCCGATGTAAGATCTGGACTTTCCGCGAAATGAGTCATGTCGCGGTAAAAGCCAACAGTGAAAATGTCCACATCTGTGCCGTACTTTACGGTGAACACAGCGTTCGCTCGTTGGCCGATTTTTTCGATATAATCATTTTCAATACGTCGTTGACGGTCTAAAGCACTGTGTTTACCGGCAGCGGCTTGAAACATTTCAATATGATATAGGCCACTCTCGGTATTTAGTTCGGTTAGTTCAGCCCACGTTGAAATGCTTGTGGCTAAAAAGCTAACTTCAAAGTCCACAAGTTCACTGGTTGCGCTGGAGAATACTGTCATTGCTCTATTGCAAGTGGCTTTATTTGCGCAGGAACCATGCTGGCCAAGCAGCATAAGGTCCCAGTGATTGCCTTGGCTGTGACGCATCATAATAGGTTTTTGTTCACCCATCTCAGACCAGTCAGTTGACTTCACCAGATCAAGTAGAGCAGGAAAGTTACCTGGAGCCGCACGGTACTGAGTTACCCAGAAATCTTCGGCGATACCAGGGAGGCTCATGGCCCCCCAAGTGACGAATGCAAGTAGAAGTTTTTTCATATGCCTTACTTATCTAAGTGGGTTCGCTTGAGCTGAGCCATGGAAAATAGCATTCATGAGCATCAGGTTAAGGCCATCGAGATATGCGCGCACGGTTGGGTCTTGGGTGAAACCAATTACAATGCCACGACCTCTAGGCTCTGTAATTGCAAATGGTTTGAAGG
>JBFOLV010000560.1:0-8195 GCA_040830325.1 Kordiimonas sp.
ATTTATTGATTACCTCAAAGTTTCCATCCAGAACCCACGTGGGTTTTATTTTCTCTATTCCACCTGAGTTTTTACTCGCACCAGCCTTCCCCCCTAGTCCGAGCTTGGTAACCATTTCCAAGTATAGATATTCTTTCCGGTTATTTGGATTTAATATTAATTGCGCCTTTAGATGCACCGATAGAGGACCAGCAATAGGCCCTCCAACTTTGAAGCTGGCACCATAAAGTGGAAAAATCTCGCTGACCTCACCTATCCGCCGACCATAGGCAGTTAAACTCATCATAGTACGGGCAGCATTGGGCTCTAAAGGATAAAGAGCTGACAAAAGTTTCGCGCGATCAGGGAAACTACTAGAGCTATGTTTGCGTTCTACTTGTATACGCGTAAAGGCATCAGCTAGAACCTTGATGTTTGGGTTCGCGTTATACTTGCTGGGGTTAATACCATATTGCTCGAAACCACCATCTTTCATGCGATGATATAGTGGCCGTAACACATCATAGGATTTAATAGACTTTAAATCACTACTACCACTTGTCTCAGTGACCCAATACCTATGAGCAATTCTATACAGACTTGCGTGATACTCCAGAAATGCTAATTTTTCCCAGATTGGAGGGACATAGCGCTGAAATGACAAACTAATTTGGATCCGGAACCTACCGGTTTTTCCGTCAATTCGCGTCGACAGATCTTCAATCTCTAAACCTATTCGTCCTAGGTCTTCAACAAATTTAGATAAAGCTCGACCTTCCTCTTTAAAGAGCGGCTCTTCTAACAAAAGGAGTTTACTGAGCTTGGTATTCTTGTTTCTTATTGTAATTAAATGTTCTTTTCGAATTATTCCAAATGTGGTGGTCACCAGCCCCTTAATTCGAGGAGCATCACTAGTCAAAAATCTAACCTCTTTACCAATTGGAAATATCTTTCCTGTCTCAGTTACTCCTCTTAAGGATTGGTATCGTTTTATCGCTTTACTCAAAGTAACCGAGTATTCCCCTGTCAGCTTTCCCAAAGACCAAAGTACACCTTTTTTGTATTGCGTTTTTCTGTTTATCCCCTGCCCAGTTATAATTGGGGCTTCAACCTCACTCAACGCCCATTCCACAAGATAAACGTCAGGCTTAAGGTTCGAGCCACCAACACCAACACTTCCAGTCAGCTTCATAAAAAAACACCCCTATTTTGGAAAGAGAACTTCACAAAGCAACTGAAATCACTTACCTGACCACTTATCGCGGCTAACGCCCTTTAGTTTTTCAACTGTTCTGAGACCACCAAGGCCGAGCATTGACAACAAAACTGTAATAAGTGTTTCACTACCGCCAAGCTCTGGCGGCATAGGCGTATCCGGGAAAAAAACGAGGCGTAACCAACCAAGAAGATCGTAAAGCATGAAGTGCCAAGCGAGCGCGAGACCACAGACCCAGCCAATGAAAGGCCGCCAGCCGGCAACAAACACACTGGGGTGCTCTGCTTCCGCCTTATTGACTTCCATTTGTGCAAGACCAGTGCGGAGAATTTCCATTTCAAGCTGATGCTTAAATTCAGCTTTCTGGTTGTTGTCCGGGACCAACTTATCAAGCGGCCCTGTCACAACACTCAGGATCGTATCCAGAATAGGAATACCCATATCATATACTCCAGTTCCAGATTGCATGGGCCAGCACAACAAGGGCGGTTAACGCCATTGCCGTGTGAAACGCTTCCTTGATGCCGTCACGCCGCATGGCTATCTTCCTCCACCTTCGGAGTCCTCAAGTCATGAATTCCGGCCCGCGTCATACGCCCGGCGGCTGTATTACAAATTGTCAGTACCTCATGCCGATTGCCACCGAGGCGTTTATGGGAAACATGTATCCACTCTATTGGCTTGTTACCCTCACGTTCTCGCACCTCATAAATCAACTGATCAAATGGTAGATCATCCTGCGCAGACAAAGTTAAAGCTGCATCAATGATGGACATATCACGGACCGTAAAATCTGCCGCTTCACCGTACATATGCTGACTTTGAGCAGCGCCACCAACCAATCGATTGAGCGTACCACAGCGGAACCCTGAGGTAATATGAATTGGCTGACCGAGCATCTCGCGAGCAGGTTCCAAAACCTTTGTCGCCAGCGCACGCAAATTTGCCAAATCACACTCTTCACGTGGAAGGTTATAAAGCTGGTGCTTTTCAGCTGTACTACTACGGGTGAACTCCCCTAGGTAGAAATGAGGTGACAACTGTTTCCTTGGATCAATCCTTAAGGTCATGCCAGCCACTCCAACTTATCTGCGATTAAAAACATCAACAAACCGCCCAGTTTGGTGAGCACAAGAAACATCAGTTTCATGACAATGCCCCAGCGGCGTCCACATTCAGCCTCATGGCGTTCCATACGGTCGAGTGCCAGTGTGGCCTTCAGAAGTGCTGCATTCGCAGTTTCACTGCCATCTTTGCCGCGCACTACTCCATTTAAGTTATCGCTATACTCTTTCTTAAAACTCGTGGCGGTCATTAGAGTGCACCCCCTGAGAGCGAGAGCACCACGCCAAAAAACAGTGCAAGCACAACTGCCACAAACCGTTTTTTCTCAAGCGCATGCCACCGCCAGAAGGCAAAACTACGCGCTGGTGGTAAAGCGAAAAACGGGTCCCAGTCGAGTGATGAACGTTCTGCTCCCATTCCGAGAAACAGCATAAACAAAGCCGTAGCCCACCCGATCGCGAGCACTGGCACACCTACAACCTCAGCAGGTACCGCAATTGCGGCATACAACCCAAAGGCAAAAAGACCGCGCCTAAGCCCTGGCCGCATTTGTGTTTGCACATAAAAAAAGCGGCTCACACTTTGGAGCCGCTTCAAAAAGAAGTCGTGGGTGGCCGTTCGCCACCTCGATATTTTATTTTTCATAATTTTCTCGCTGTTTCTCGCATGGCTACAAAAGCCTTTTCACCAAAGCTTTCACTATCTCTTTTAATTCCTGAATGTCACTGACCTGATCAACGAGGTCTAGAACCGCATCTGTGGGTAAAAACTCCACGGGGTTTTTCTCTAACATTTCCTCGGTTTCTAATTCCGTTTTATGTCGCATACACAACCCATCTTTTCATCTCATACTCTGTTTCAATTGCTTCAACAATATGAGCACCCTGGAAGCCCAACTCCAGTTCAAGCGAGCCGTCATTCACTTCGACAAATTCTGCGTTCACCATAAGAGCACAAGGAATTGGCAAATCAGAAAGTGTTACCGTCGCACCCACGGGCGCAATCGTTAAATCAAACGCGGCCGAGATGGATTTTCGAGGTACAAAGTCAATGCCATCAAAATACTCAGTTTCAAAGTTTCCTGGCGTGTGCAGGACAGAAACATGTTCTGGCAACGAAGGTAAAACATCATCAGTATTAACCTCCATTTCACCAACGATTGCCCCCCGGGTATATCGGTCAGGATGACTGTGCATATTATACATTGTTAGGAGCATTCAGAATCACCTCTTCAACACTTGAACGCCGATGCGTACCTGGTTGTATTTTGCTGTCCCACTAGGCGTGCCATGTAGTTTAAACTCAACAGAATAAGGCCCATACCCTCCTCTAAAGGCTGCAGTTGCAGCAACGGTCACAAATCGTTCACCTCGATCGCCGCCCTCCAGGCCATTGTATTTCACGTATCCACCATCAAATGTATTGCCACGACCATTTCGAATACGGCAATTGACGCCCACGTAACGACCATCAAACGCTAGCGTTGCCACAGCATTTACGATCGCCAAATCAGTTGATGTATCAAACCCTGATACATTCACACTGCCTAACCCTTTCCACGAAGACGTCAAATATGACCCACTGGTGCTAACTTGCCATCCGGTATTTGAAACTGCACCATTTGCAATATGGGTAGTTTGCGTTTCGTTTAAATCGGCTAACGCACCAGTGTTTCTTGTGGCATAATCGTCAGGCTTGCCAGATCCAGATACTCGGTCCCAGTCAGCTGTTTCACCTAGTCGGGCACCGTCATACAAATCACGAGTATCAGTAATATTGTTGCTAACTTCGTCCCACCCATACCCGGTATGGCGGTATAACTTTTTATTACTAGGATTATACCAAATATCACCTTTAGTGCCGTTAGGGGCCGATGATTGTGAGGAAATGTGATTTTCCGTTGCAGATAACGTCCAAGCTCCATCTTTCAGCACGTAGAGCGTTGTATCATTCGTGTCAAACCAGACAGATCCCTCACTCAGATCAAGTATTGGTGGCGCGTTATCTTGCCTGAATATCTGAATATTATTGTGTGTTGCACCTTCTTGCACATCATCGCGCACAGGTGCATATCTAACAACAGCACTGCCTGCATTAAGAGTATAGTAACGAGCACCGACGGAACCTGAGCCAGCATCCTCACGTTCTAACCATGCTCGAATACGAACGGTACCTTCAGGAATATAAAGCGCCTCCAGTTTTACTTGCTCATATGCACCAACTACAGACGACCATGGGCTATATTGAGTCTCTGCGGCACTATCATTTACATTCAGAAACTCCAGTCTCAGGCGCCCTCTTCGAACGCCAGAAGTAATAACCTCAATACCTGCAGAGATTGCATCCCCAACAGACAAATTCATAGCCTCCAGAGTTTTGGCTGTGAAATTGCTGTCTACATTAGTGTCCGCCGCATCAAACTTTTTAAACCCTAAATCGCTAACTAGGTTTTGGCCGTGAGCTGCTGATATTGACGGTGCAGCACGGCCAAGTCCGATCCAGTCTATAGTTAGGTGATCATTAGCCGTAATTGTCGGGTCAAAACGCAACTGAGTAATAACACTCGTAATCCAGTCCTGCTTTTCCGCAGGGTTCAGGCTACTGCTACTAAGCTCATTCATGTCGAAGACAAAAGTTACATATCGCCCCACAACATACCGTGCGTTGGAAAATTCCCTAAA
Source organism: Kordiimonas sp. (assembly GCA_040830325.1). GTDB lineage: Bacteria > Pseudomonadota > Alphaproteobacteria > Sphingomonadales > Kordiimonadaceae > Kordiimonas. The sequence continues at coordinate 4,942 of JBFOLV010000560.1, forward strand.
GCGCTGATCGAAACCACCGCGACTAGTCGTATTATAATAGAGATAAGCCTGTTCCCACTTTTGCCCGTCCCCAACGCTTTGCCGCTTCAAGCGCACAATAACTTTATCCCACTTACTACCGTCGATACGTAAACCAGCAGGGCTGATCAACTTGGCGTCCACGCCAGTCGTGTGGAAATCAATAGCGTTATCGCCTTCATCCAATACAGCTTGATCTGCAGTCCATCCTTTAGCTGTAGGGCCAAAGTCCCAGAAGTCTGCAAAAACAAGTTGACCGTCAGCAAGCAAATCCACCACGCTTTGCACAACTGTCATGGTGATACTCGCTTCCGCAGAGGCAGATTTTTGACTGCGCTGAGTGACATAACGCACGCGTACGTCATACCCGACAGCATCATTCAAAGCCCCCATGATAAGGGCCTCCTCGCTGCCAGCTGCGAGCGTCATGCGTTCGCCATATTCTGGTGCTGAGCTTTTTTTCCATTCCACCTCAACAGAAGAAATTCCATTCAAGCCTTCAGGTAGCACCCAAGTAGCTTTAATGCCGCGGATGACTGTTCCATCTGCATTCACCTCATCCACTTCATCCAGCACTAAATCAGTTGGTGCTGGTGCTTGCCGCCACCAATCGGGGTTATAAGGCGAGTTAGGAATAGGCTCCTGCTCAAGGGCGGGCGCACCATATACAGTTGGATCATATTTTATGAGGTCTACACGGACATCTAGAAACGAAGAAACATCAACGCGTTCAACGATGAATAACGTACCCTCATATTCCGTTCCATCGGCCTTACTTTCCCGGCCAAAACCTTTGTCCTCATAGTAGATTGAAATAACATCACCAGGCTCTAAAAGCATAGCTTTAGGTGAAAGCTTAAGTCCTTTGATCCGCGGATTTACCCGGCTTTTACGCACCAGATATTCGGCATAAGCCTGTGCACGGTAAAAGTCTGTTATCGTCTCCGCTGACTTATTGGTGTGAAGATCCTGGTTTTGATCTTCAGCTTTAAAAGCCAAATGTTCTTCACTGCCGATAGCCGGCCAGCTTACAGTATCATCTTGATATTGCTTATTGGCATTCGGAAACTCAATGGTCACGCGGTTCAAACGGTCAGCCCGCATCCCGCGTTCCACGTTCCAACCACCCATGATGCTATCTGCATCAAAGTGCATCACAGGGCCCTCAACTTCGCCCTCGATAATCAGTTTATGTTTACCGTTAGACCAAGGAAGCGCCCAGCCCATGCCTTCAAGCAGAAGCTTGGTGTTTTTTACGACACCATCCTTAGGGTCAAGCACAGCTCCCACCGCATATTTAGCTTGCTCAGTTTCTGTGGGACCCTGCCACGGCCTATAACACGGATACCTAACGCCGTGACCAACCTCAACATACTCACCTAGTTCACAGTTCCAATACTCCGGAATGCTCGGACCTGCATTAACTGCAGGAACAGGGATAGTTACCTTTTCATCGCATTGATCTGCCGCTTTTATAAAACTTGGAATATCAAGCTCTTCTTCACGAGCATTGAACCCAAAATTCCCCATTAGATAGTTAAGAACAACAAGCGCACGGTTCTCTGTGTGTGTCCAAGTATCGGGGTTATCAAACTCCTGGGTAAACTCGGGTACAGCTAGGCGAGGATCATAACATTTAAGACCAACAACCAAAGCCTCTAACCTTGGTTCCCCTTCAAACTGAGGTTCTTTCCCAGAGTTATAAAACCGTGACCACGTATAAGCCACACCTTGGCCGCGGTGTGCACCAGTCCAATCAGAATGACCAATAGCCAATTCATTCGCGGCTAATTGGTTTTCATCCCCAAACTTACTCAGTGCCCTAAAGTAAGGGCGCCCCAAAAATCTCTTTGATGTATGGGCATCCCCATCAATCCAAAATCGCTCGATATCAGAGACCTTGCCTTGCCCCCAAACATCAATCCGGTGCAGCCAATCATTCGACTTTTGGTTTTTGTCTTTGTCTCCTGAGTAGTTATTAACCACATCATCATATCCCGCACCACTTGACGGCATATTTTTCTGTGAAACCACTTTAAAAACTGTGATCGGCTTAGCCTTTCGGCGCCCGTAAACAATTGGTAGACCAGCCGAAGCGGATACCTTTGAGATATCTATTTTTTGTGGCGCAGATCCACCTAGGCCCAACAGTTTTCCAATAAAACCAAATAGTCCCATTACTCTTTTGCTCCCCAGCCCAAGCTGTCACGCTCGCGGTGTGCAAATTCGAAAAACTTGTCGCCGCTATAGAGATCCGTTTGATTGTTATTGCTTGTGACCCGACCTGCTGTCAGGTTTGGTTTTGACCATGGACTAGTCAGCGTAATATTCATTGTCGCTGAGGTGTCAGTCTCATTCTCAGTCCACGTGTGGAAAGTACCACGGTACATATTGATGCCATCGATAACAGAGCCATCCTCGCGCAGCAGCACAAGTGTGACATTACAAACTGTTCCAGTGAAATTCTGGCTGGTTAACTTATCAAGAGGCGTTTGATCGATATTGCTGAGATCAACATTTGAAAGCCGTAGCGTATAACTTTGCAGCTTTATCTCACGCTCTCGGACGATGCTGGGCAACGAAAGAATATCACCCTGACTAACATAAAGCTGACCTTGCCATGTAATATCTGTTGCATGGTCGGTAAGACGAATATCTGCAGGTAACTCTACAAGCCAGGCAAATCTCAATGTCTCCTTGTCGGTATAAACATTTCTATCGCCGATTGTGTCTATGTCCACTAAAGCGTTTTGGAAATCCTCTGAAACGGTAAGCATGCTTAAACCCTTTCAATCAGTTCGATAGTGAGTTGAATTAGTCCGCGTTTATCAAGGGAAATTTCCTGTGCATCGCGGGCAAGAGAACAGCGCATGTAAGAGGGCTGAGCATCTACGGCCCCAGTCCCCCGAGGTTCGGGGCTATATGCACGCGGGCTATCAGACGTGATCATGTGCAACTTGGTGTCACCAACAAAATTCACAAATTTTCCGAGGTCCCCGCCACCATTCACTTGAGGGACCCGCACACGGAAAATGCCGTGCCTGCCATTTTGAGCTTGCAAGAAAGCAATGAGCGGCGCGGCTTCAGTTTTTAACATCGGATTATAGCTAAGTGTCATGGCGTATGACTGACCGCCATGTATGCGGCTCAGCGTTTTACCACTTGCGGCAGTCGACACCTTAGTTCGCTGTTTAGGGCGAATGCGCACAGACGCGCATGCCGGTGTGTCCGGCATG
>JBFOLV010000561.1:0-8959 GCA_040830325.1 Kordiimonas sp.
ACTTTTGACCCTGATACTCAAGTTGTTCTTTCTCAAAATATCACGGAAGAATCATCGCAGGAGGCACCTGCGGGCGGGCAAGTAACGGCTAGCCAAAACCTACCTGATGCACAAGGTGGCATTAACGGCCAACCAACCAATGACACGTCCAAAACCAATGAAGTAACCAACTTTGAAAACTCAAAAACCGAGACGATGGTTGTTAAAGAACCTGGCGAAATTACGCAAGTTCGTGTCTCCTTACTCGTAGATTATAACCGTCAACTTGATGATGACGGAAATACAGTAGGAACACCGACGCCTCGCTCTGCTGATGAGCTTACACAAATCGAAAACTTGGTGAAAACAGCTATTCCTTTTGATGAAGGGCGCGGGGACGAAGTGACCGTGGTGACTATGCGCTTTGTTGACCCAGCGCCAATAGAAGCCCCACCTGAGGCATTCAACCTTTTAGGCCTTAATAAGCAAGATGTGATCGATGTCACCAAGTATGGCGGCACCATACTGCTTGCGGTTCTCATCTTGTTGTTGATTGTACGTCCTTTGGTTACACGTTTGATTGAGGCTATTCCTGATGCACCTCCCCCGCCTGACCCTAATCAGGTGATTGAGGATCAAACCACAGAAACACCTGCTATTGCAGCGCCTGGCGCACCCCTTAGCGCCGAAATTTTGGCCGCTGCCGCGGCTGGCGATGAGGATGCTGCGGCCGCAGTTCTCGCGGCTAGAGAATCTGGCTCTTTGGTCCCTGGCCAAATGCGTACCGACAGCAAAATAGATGTCGCTCAGGTCGAGGGGCGTTTGCAGGAATCTGCTATTAAAAAGGTGGCAGATATCATTCGGTCCAACCCTGAAGAGTCAGTCGCGATTGTACGTGGTTGGCTCTATGCAGATTGATGCGAGTAAATAAATGAGTGATGCACCAATGGATCTAGGCAAGATGACTGGCGCTCAAAAAGCTGCAGCGTTTATGCTTGCTATCGGCGAAGACCACGGGAAAATGATTTGGGAAATTCTTTCTGATGACGAAGTGAAAGAACTTTCTCAACATATGTCCACATTGGGCGCCGTGGAAGCAGGTTCAGTAGAAGAGTTATTTGTTGAGTTTGCTGGAAAAGTTTCAACAGTAGGCAACTTGAATGGCTCCTTTGAAAGTACTGAACGTCTACTTGGTAAAATGCTTCCTGGTGACCGCGTACAGCAAATCATGGATGAAATCCGTGGCCCCGCAGGACGCACAATGTGGGATAAACTCGGCAATGTGAACGAAATGGTTCTCGCCAGCTATCTAAAGAATGAGTATCCACAAACTGTTGCCGTGGTTTTGCAAAAAATCAAAGCTGAACACGCAGCGCGAGTTCTAGCCGTTCTTCCTGAAGACTTTTCCATGGAAGTAATTATGCGCATGCTTCGTATGGAGTCTGTGCAAAAAGATATTCTAGACAAAGTCGAACAAACACTTCGCATTGAGTTTATGAACAATCTGGCACGCACAAGTCAGCGGGATAGCCACGAGACTATCGCGGAAATATTCAATTTCCTTGATCGTAGTGCTGAAGCAAGGTTCTTAGCAGCGCTTGAAGATAGGAACAGAGACTCTGCTGAGCGAATTCGCGCATTAATGTTTACTTTCGAAGACTTGGCAAACTTGGACCCAAGTGGTGTTCAAACATTGCTGAGAAACGTGGACAAAGACAAACTTGCTCTTGGCATGAAAGGCGCTTCGGATACGCTTAGAGATCTTTTCTTCTCGAATATGTCGGAGCGTGCAGCAAAAATCCTGCGAGAAGACATGGAGGCTATGGGACCTGTACGCCTACGGGATGTAGATGAAGCACAGATGGACATGGTGAATAAAGCTAAAGATCTAGCCGAAGCAGGCGAAATTTTACTTTCTGATAACAAAGGCGAGGATGAATTGGTCTATTAAGACCAATCAGAAATTTATGGCAGAGCCAGTTAAATTCACATTCGATCAAGCCTTTGATGGCGGCGCCAAAAGCCGCTATGATATGGAAATCGAGCGCCTACAGGAAGAGAACAGGCAAGCGCAAGCAGCATCTCATGCTCAGGGGCATGATGAAGGCCGCCAACAGGCGTTGCATGAAATTGAAGCTGCTACCAAAGAAGTGATGGAACAGGTTGCGCAAGCTGCGCACGCGTTGTTTTCTCAGCAGCATCAATTGGAAGCAAACTTGAAGCAAGAGATGGTTCAACTTGCTTACACTATTGCATCCAAACTTGCTCCAGCACTTATTAGAACTAAGCCTCTGGCTGAAGTAGAGGCTCTTATTGAAGACTGTATGGTTACAGCACACAAAGAACCTAGGCTAGTAGTCCGTGTCGCTGACTCGATAGCTGAAGCTGTAAGCGACAGACTTGAAGACATGAAAACAGCAACTAGCTTTCCTGGCGACATCGTACTCATTGGTGAGGCCAATTTCGGACCTCAGGACTGTCGGGTCGAATGGCCTGATGGTGGTACGGAACGTAGACACGCAAATACTCTTAAAGAAATTGAAAATGCTGTCCAAAGATTTGTCATATCGGCCTCAGAGCCCGAAAACATGCCACTTCAAACTACCGAAGAGACAGCCCCTATTATGGACGAGCCATCAGCTGACCAAGCCGATGCTCCCGCACAATAGATAAGGACGACGAATGGCCGATCAGGACGACAATGGCACAGACATGGGTTTACAAAACCTCGACAGCGGAGAGAAGAGCCCTGATCTCGCACAGAAAGAGGATGGCCAAACTCGCGCTGCTCAAGAACTAGAGCCCGTTTATGATATTCCTGTTCAAGTACAAGCAGTCTTGGGAAAATCGTCACTCGAAGTAAACCAGCTCTTGAAGCTCGCCCCGGGAACAGTAGTCGAACTCGATAGAAAAGTTGGTGAGGCGATAGACATTTATGTCAATAACCGCCTTGTCGCTAGGGGTGAAGTTGTCTTGGTGGAAGACCATCTCGGCGTAACAATGACTGAGATTATTAAAACTGAGGGGACTGGAGCCTAGCGCTCCTAGTTTGGGGAGAACAGTCGCTTATGAGTACCGTATTTGGAATGCTGACAGCGTTTTTACTGGTTGCAGGCGCAATTTTGCTAGGCGGCTCTCCTCTCGCCTTTCTCAACTTGCAAGGTGTGATCATTGTTGTACTTGGGACGTTTGCAGTAACAGCGATCAGTTTTCGGCTGCAAGAAATGGTCACTTTGCCACAGAATATTTGGACACTGCTCAGACACGGGCAACGTGAACCCAGTGAGGAGGCAATCAAGGTCCTTAAGATTGCCGTTGAAGCCAGAAAACACAATGATGTCATGATGCTGGAGCGCTTGATCCCACGTTTAAAGGACACGCCATTTCTAGCTCAGGCCATACAACTTGTTGTCGATGGCGCTCAATCCGATGAAATAGAGCAAATCATGCGCCGAGAAGCCAGTACCGCGTCAGCTCGGCATATGAGAGCTGTCGATTTTTTACGTCGGGCCGGTGATGTAGCTCCCGCCATGGGATTGATTGGTACCCTCATAGGTCTGGTCCGTATGCTAGGTAACCTGGATGACCCATCCTCTATGGGGCCAGCTATGGCAGTTGCCCTGCTGACAACTTTTTACGGTGCTGTTATGGCGCATTTGGTTTTTATACCTCTAGCTGCCAAGACTGAGCACTGCACCACAGAAGAAGCTCTAGTGAATAACTTATATGCGATGGGCGCTACATCGATCCGTCGCAAGGAAAACCCCAGGCGGCTTGAAATGCTGCTGAATACGATTTTGCCGCCTTCCAAGCGCATCACGTTTTTTAAATCATAACGAGAAAGACGCATACACATGGAACAGGCGCCATTTAACAATACGGAGTGTACACAATGCGATTGCTGATCGTTGGAACATTAGAAGGCCAACTGGGCGCAGCAAGCCAGATAGCAATGGATCGTGGTGCGAAGGTAACGCACGCACCTGACGTTGATACTGCCTTAGCTATTCTTCGCACACGCGGCGCGGACTTAATGATGGTGGAACTATCTATGGATATTCCAGCCTTCATCCCTCGTTTACGGGCAGAACATTTCTCCATACCAATCATTGCATGCGGTATTGGTACAGATCCTAAAGCTGCTGCAACCGCGATACGCGGCGGAGCAAAAGAATATATCCCTCTTCCACCTGACGCGGAACTTATTGCGGCAGTATTAGAGGCTGTTGCAGAAGATGATCAATCCTTCATCTACAGCGATGCGGTAATGAAAAATGTTATCGCACTTGCAGAACAAGTTGCACCTTCAGAAGCAAGCATCCTCGTTACCGGTGAATCTGGTACAGGTAAAGAAGTGATGGCTAGATTTGTGCACCAAAAAAGCCGCAGGGCAAATAAGCCTTTTGTTGCTGTAAACTGCGCTGCTATCCCCGAGAACTTACTCGAGTCAGAATTGTTTGGTCATGAAAAAGGGGCCTTTACCGGAGCCGTTGCTCGCAGAATTGGTAAGTTTGAAGAAGCGGACGGTGGTACGTTACTCCTCGACGAGATTTCTGAAATGGACATCCGTCTACAAGCAAAACTACTTCGTGCCATCCAAGAACGCCAAATTGATAGAGTCGGAAGTAGTAAACCAATAAACGTCAACATTCGTATTATTGCTACGTCAAACCGTAATCTACACGATGAAGTAAAAGAAGGCACTTTCCGTGAAGATTTATTCTTCCGCCTCAACGTAGTGAACCTATGTGTACCACCACTACGAGAAAGACCTGCTGATATTGAAGTGCTCGCAAAACACTTCGCTGAAAAATACGCTGAAGTAAACCATGTGGATCAGCGCACTATTTCCGGCGAAGCCATGACCATGCTCAAAGGCCATGGCTGGCCAGGCAACGTGCGAGAACTCGAAAATGCACTGCACAGGGCAGTTTTGCTTGCGACAGGTGACACTATTTCTCCCGCCGCGATATTGCTGCCTGACACAAGTGGTAACTTAGCTACAATGATGACACCCGATGAAAACTCTTCTGGCGTTTCAGCGAGCACCCCTGACACGTCCTATGGTGCATCTGATATGGGTGAGGAAGTCACCGTCGCAGGCCTTGTTGGTAAAACCGTAGCGGAAGTTGAGCGGGATCTGATTATTGACACGCTTAAACACTGTCTCGGCAATCGTACTCACGCGGCAAACATACTTGGTATTTCAATCAGAACATTAAGGAATAAATTGAACCAATATAATTCCGATGGTGTATCTGTGCCGCAACCGGGCGACACAGGCGGTCGAGCCCCAGTTTAATGCAATCAGTAACACCACACTGTTTAATGCCATTTAAACGTAATTGTTGTAAGGTACTGTCATGAGTGACACAGCCTCAAGCAATCAGCAAGAAGGCGCCCCGGGAGAACCTAAGGGCGGCCTAAACACGTTACTAAATGGCTTAAAGAACACGGATATCGCTTTTGCCCTTGGCATGGTGGTGATCCTGCTGATGCTTATTATGCCAATGCCGGGTTGGTTATTGGACGTAATGTTAGCGGCTTCTATTACCTTTTCTGTCATGGTTTTGATGACGGTATTGTTCGTGGAAAAACCCTTACAGTTTAACAGTTTCCCTACAATCTTGCTCGTTGCAACAATGCTCCGACTTGCCCTCAATCTGGCTTCAACCCGACTTATTCTTTCCAAGGGACATGAAGGTACAGATGCCGCAGGCCAAGTTATTGAGGCTTTTGGGCAGTTCCTGATGGGCGGCGAAGTTGTTATCGGCGTCATTGTTTTCTCCATACTTGTGATCGTAAACTTCGTCGTAATCACAAAAGGTTCTGGGCGTATTGCGGAAGTAGCTGCACGATTTAGCTTAGATGCCATGCCCGGTAAGCAGATGGCGATTGACGCAGATATGTCAGCCGGCCTGATCGATGAGAAAGAGGCAACTGTACGCCGTAAAGAATTGGAGGATGAAAGCACCTTCTTTGGTGCTATGGACGGTGCGGCCAAATTCGTGCGAGGTGACGCGGTTGCGGGTCTATTGATTACCATCATCAATATCGTTGGTGGCATCATCATTGGTGTAGTGATTAACGATCTATCATTTGCTCAGGCGGGTAGTCGCTACACTATCTTGACCATTGGAGATGGTCTGGTTTCACAAATACCAGCACTTATTGTTTCTACTGCAGCCGGTATGCTTGTTACCAAAGCTGGTGTTACCGGAAAAACAGATGAAGCACTCTTTGGGCAACTTAGTGCGCAACCACGTGCAATGGGCGTTGCCAGCGCTCTCTTGTTTGCCATGGGGATTATGCCGGGAATACCATTTATTCCTTTCGCGTTATTTGGTGCCACTCTCGGCTATGTCGCATATAGTCTTAGTACTAAACGAGCCATTGCAGCCCATAATGAATTGGTGGCTGTACAAGAAGGCGAACACGAAGCAGCCCCCGCGGAAGAACCTATCTCAGCAGCGCTTGCCATTGACCAGCTCCGACTAGAGCTAGGTTATGGACTGTTGACACTCATTAACGATGATAGTGGCTTCAGATTAACGGATCAGATCAAAGCACTTCGCAGACAATTGGCTAGCGAAGTAGGCTTTGTAATGCCTTCCGTGCGCATACTAGATAATATGCAACTGCCAGCCAACACTTACGTTATTCGGGTAAAAGAAACTGAAGTTGCACGCGGCGACATTCGCCCTGGCATGCTTCTAATCATGGACCCTGAAGGCCAACCGGTGCAGCTACCGGGTGAAGCAACTACAGAACCTGCATTTGGCTTGCCTGCTACATGGGTAGACGCATCTGCGAGAGAAGAGGCAAACTTCAGAGGCTATACCGTTGTTGATGCCGCAACGGTTATCACCACTCACTTAACCGAGATGATCAAAGACAATATGGCTGATCTCCTGTCTTATGCGGAGACCCAGAAACTTCTGGATGACTTGCCTTCAGAACATCAGAAACTCATCACTGATATTGTCCCAAATCAAATCACAGCTTCTGGTATACAGCGTGTACTTCAAGCGCTTCTTATCGAACGAGTCTCAATTCGCGATCTACCTACTATCCTCGAGGGTATTGCAGAGGCGACAGGTTTTACGCAGAATATTGTTTCAATTACCGAACATGTACGCACTCGCTTGGGCCGGCAGTTATGCGCGGCATACGCAACAGTAGATGGCTTAGTGCCACTCATCACACTCTCTACAGAATGGGAACAGGCATTTGCAGAAAGCTTAATTGGTCAAGGGGAAGACAAGCAGCTAGTTATGCCACCAACACGGCTGCAGGAGTTCATCAATGCTGTCCGCATAGTGTATGATCAGCAGGCAGAACGTGGGGAATCCCCAGTTCTATTAACGAGCCCTCTTGTCAGACCATATGTTCGTTCTATTATCGAGCGCTTCAGACCTGCGACAATTGTGATGAGCCAAAACGAAATTCATCCTCAGGCAAAAATTAGGACTTTGGGACAGATTTAATCTTTTCTATTGTTTAGGGATACAACTATGAGGCTGAATCAGCACCATGCGGCTTAAAACTTTTCATGCGAAATCGATGACTGAAGCGATGGAGCTCGTTCGTGTTGAATTGGGCGCAGACGCAATCATCATCCAAACCGATGAAGGCAAAGGCGGCGTTCGCATTACCGCCGCTATTGAAGCAGGTAGTACGCCCCCTACTCCAGAAACTGCACCTAAACCTAAGCAAACTCCTCTTGCCTTTGAAGCTGAACATCCTGTTCCTAAAACAGCTGAATTTGATCGCGCTGACATCCGTGCGGTGCTCAATCATCATAGCCTGCCTTTTGATACCGCAGAACATTTCAATCAGGCGGCACTTGCTGTAAACGCCGCTAGCCTATCTGAAGCATTCAGTTGCGCACTTGAAACCAATATCCAGTTTAGCCCCCTCACTGATGCCCACGCACGCCCAGTTATGCTTGTTGGCCCGCCAGGGGCGGGTAAAACTATTTGTGCGGCAAAGTTAACAGCAGATGCACTATTGCACGGAAAACAGGTGCATTTAGTGTCCACTGACACAGTTAAGGCAGCAGGTATACAGCAACTTGACCATTTTGCTCAGTTGATGAAGCAAACCGTCTCGACTGCAGAAACACCGGGAGAACTTGAGGCCGTTATTGGCAGCAAATCAAAACTAGGCACGCTTACTATTGTAGATACACCGGGCACCAATCCTTTCGACATGCAGGAACTGGAAACACTGCTAACTTTCATACAAAAGGTTGATGCAGAACCGGTATTGGTTCTCCCTGCAGGCCTCGACGCGTTTGATGCACAAGAAATGGCAGGCGTATTCTCACGAATGGGCTGCCAACGTTTTATAGCCACAAGACTTGATGCATCTCGACGGTATGCTGGAATTCTGATGGCGGCACGGCCCGGGTACTTATCTTTGGCAGCTCTCAGCCGCAGCCCCTTTGTCGCAGATGGTTTGGAGGCAGCTAGTCCGCTAGCATTTTCGAGGCTACTAACAGCCCTACCGAGCAGAAAAAAAAGTCAGCCTGATATGGATACTGCACAATGAATGATATGAAACAAAATACTACAGTTGCAGATGCAGAAAAGCGCCTCGTCACAATCGCCTCAGGCAAAGGTGGTGTTGGGAAAACTTGGCTTTCAGTAACTCTTTCTCATGCTCTTTCCCATGCTGGGCAGAAAGTAGCATTGTTTGACGGAGATCTCGGACTTGCGAACGTCGACATACAGCTTGGCATTATGCCGGAACGGGACTTAGGTCATGTTATTTCTGGTGAGTGCAACTTCTCGGAAATTGCGACGGCCTACAGTGACAATGACGGTAGTAGTTTTGATGTACTTCCTGGTAAATCGGGATCAGGTGCTCTTGGTTCTCTCTCTAGGCAAACACTAACTCAACTGAGGCGGGGTTTAACAGAAACTGCGCTCCAATATGACAAGTTGCTGTTAGATATGGCAGCAGGCGTGGACCCCGC
>JBFOLV010000562.1:0-4571 GCA_040830325.1 Kordiimonas sp.
AGCACAACAAACCTATCTTCGGCATGAACCGGGGCACTGTTGGCTTTCTGATGAACGAATTTTCTGAAGACGAGTTATTAGAACGCATTCAAAAAGCTGACACTTTTGGTATGCACCCTCTTCGTATGCGCGTAACCCGCTGTGACGGTGAAATAGTAGAGCATTTGGCTATCAATGAGATTTCCCTTCTACGGGAAACACGCCAAGCTTCTAGCATCCGCATTGCTATTGACGGAAAAGTTTATATGTCAGAACAAGTAGGTGACGGCCTACTTGTTGCAACGCCTGCTGGAAGCACTGCCTATAACTTGTCTGCGCACGGCCCTATTATCCCACTAGGGTCTCAGTTACTAGCGCTCACGCCTCTTAGCCCATTCCGCCCACGTCGTTGGCGCGGGGCTTTGCTGCCCAATCATGTTACTGTTGAACTAACAATAAATAACCCACAGAAGCGTCCTGTCTCTGCCACCGCAGACATGCATGAGGTGCGTGATGTTCGAAAAGTTGAAATAGAAGAAGACAAAAGTATCTGCCTTAACCTTCTATTTGACGCTGAACACACTCTGGAAGAACGTATCTTCACTGAACAGTTCGCTTACTAATAGCTTGAATAAAAACGGGCTTTCGCGATCCCCCGCAAAAGCCCGTAGTCCCGTCCCTTATGGGATAGTTATTATTCTTTAATCTTAGATAAAGTTGGAATCGTCTGCTTTTCCATCAGCAATTGGCATAGTTACTGTAAAGCGACTACCTTCGTTTTCCGTGCTTTCAACAGTGATATCACCGTCCATTTTTCGCGCTAACTCCCTCGAGATATGCAAGCCTAGGCCGGTACCTTCCTGTGAACGAGAGTATATATGCTCTGTTACCTGTTGGAATTTCTCGAATACAGACGCCAAGTTCTGTGGGGAAATACCGATCCCTGTATCCCACACCGTGATAGCCAGTGTTTTATTGTCTGCCAGCTTTTCTACATCAATACCTATTGCTCCACCTTCTGGCGTAAATTTCACTGCATTAGATAAAAGGTTCAGTAGTATCTGCGTAAGGCGCCGATCATCAGCTTTTACATATTCTTCGGTACTGACGGCAAAACCTTCAATATCGATACCTTTAGCACGCGCACTGTCCGTATTCATGTGGGTGGCTTTGTTGATAATTTGTTCTAAAGGCAATTCATCTACCTGAAGAGACAGCCCACCACTCTCAATAACTGCTACATCTAATATATCGTTGATCAAGCCAAGTAGATGCTCACCGGATTTACGAATATCTTCAGCGTATCCGATATAACGATTTTCAAGCGCCCCAAACGTTTGATGCTCAAATGCCTCTGCGAAACCAATGATTGCATTGAGTGGTGTACGGAGTTCATGGCTCATTGCTGCCAGAAATTCATTCTTAGCTCGAAGCGCGCTTGTCGCTTGCTCGCTAGCAACATCAAGCGCCATGTTTTTTCGCGTTAACTCCGCTAGTAACTGCTCTAGATTTTTTCTTACACCGAGCGCTTCTTGGGCCTGCACATAACGTGTCGTAACATCCATGCCCACCCCGCGGTAACCGCGGAATTCACCGGTCTGACGCTCAAAAACAGGGACTGCTGAAAGGTGGAACTTAAGTTCTCCACCGCTAGGCTCGCTAATAACAAATAGTTGCTCACGGAAAGGCTTGCGCAATCTAATGGCCGCAGGCCCTTCGAGACGTCCTTCAAGATTTTCTTCCAACCGACCAAACTGATCAAACTTGGAGCCAATAAACAAAGAGGCTGGTTGGCCAACAATCGCTGTAAACCGCTCTGATAGTGAGCGAATTCGCATATCAGCGTCACATTCAAAGAACCAGTCAGAACTTGCCCGAGTGAAATCCTGAAAGCGTGCCTGCGTCTTATTGGCTTCTTCAATTCCTCTTACTTGTACTGTTACATCTTCATAAGTTCCTGCAACCGCTATCACTTCTTTTCGCTCGTTGCGAACAGGCGTATGCCGGCCTAAAAACACTCGTTCACGGCCAGAAATGTGCACTATTTCTTCGGAACGGACCGTTGTATTGCTTGCAAGAACGTCTTCAATAACCGGTTTAATCGACGGAATTTGGTAGTTACCGATAGCATCGGTTTTACCTGGAGCGAGCGCCATATCAGCGAGGCTCTCATCCAGTCTACTATAGTGGTCATTCACATGAATGACGGTACCGTCAAGCACTGCAATATAGAACGGCAAGCTCTCATCGACGAGCAAATTGGATAATATTCCAAGAACCTGTTCATTTGCAGGCAACTGCGCCGCACCGCTACGCGACAAAGACGCTCCAAAAGCCCCCTCGCCCGCCTCAGACCGCCGCGCAGTCAGGTCAACAATATTTCTTCGTTCAACTGGTTTCTTGACCATAATGGTCTCCCCCAAACCAAGTAGCTGCCCCTAGCTAACTTGATTTATCCGACTTTATCCAATTCCTCGATTGCTTCCTGATAGGCATGATCGCGTTGCCAGACCTGCAACGCACCTTTCGCATTCTCTTCCGAGGTTGCATCAAAAAGCGCGATAATATCCTTAAGCACGCCCGGTGACTTAACTGCGCCGCCTTCCCGTGCTTGTACTACCAACAAATATATGTTTGTGAACTGACTGCGCTCAATTCCTACAGCTTTAGCAAGGATGGCAAAACTCTCCCCGCCCTTATCTGTGAAAATTCGCCAAGCAGTCCTAAAATCAACATTGCCAAGCCCTGCCATACCAGCAACAAAAACGGCAACTCTTTGCTGTCGCAGTGAGTTCAGCAGAAACTGGACCGAAAGCTCCCCGTTTTCGGCCATTCTGCGCACCAAACGCTGTGCCCGAATATAGGCACTTGTCTCATCACTACTATCAACCGCCACCGCACTCGTTGCGCGTTTCACGGCTTGTTCAAACGCTATGGGGTCAACCTTATGCTCACTAAGAATTTTCTTCCTTAAAGCAGCCGACACCCACCAGTACATTTTATATGCCAAGTCACCAGGCAGGTCTGACCGACCTAAAAGAGGTTCCTGAAAACGGTCGACCCGCCTGGACTCTGCCACCAGATATTCCATCGCTCGTTTGGATAGCTGGCTATCGTGATTATTGAGCAGTGTTTCGATAACATCTTCACTGCCATACTCTACAAGCGCATTACTGACTGGCTCAGACACTTCTTCCCGCATAGCAATAGCCATACGGTGCTCATCAGTGCGCATACGTATAATTTCAACTAAATCCGGATCTTTTAGAAGGCTGCTTCGCTCTAAAATCGGTCGTGCTATCTCAGCATCATCCATGGCCAGCATTGTCGCCACCTCAGGCAAGTCGATCCCTGAATTCGCAAGGGTGCTTGCAAGCTCTTTTCGGATGTCAGCTTCCACCTTGCTAACGAGCTTACCCAATATATCAGACATTAGGGCGCGCTCATGTTCGCTCAAACGGCCATCATCTGACAGGAACAAGTCAGTTATATTTTCAACGAGACGCGAACGTGCATCTGACGATTTTTCTTTCGCCAACAGCAACAATTCTTGCAGCTCTTTACTGACCAAAGGTCTTCTCCTTAGCCCCCAATGCTCAACAGAATAAAGATTCAGCTCTAAGAATCAATACCTTAGATATTGAGGGTACCACACAAGGTGCTCAAACACCTTTCGAACCACTATATATCGAATCAAAACGATTCCTCGAGTCAACATATAGCGATTCGCGCATGCAAAAAAAATCGTTAAATTTTAATTAATGATGCAGAAAAGACACTATTTCGAAGAAAATCGACAAGCTAAGCCTTATGCGGCTGCATTGTCATCCATTCGCCGTCGAGATAGCAAAGCGGCTGAACCGAGTCATCATTTGACACCTGAACACCGATAATCGAACCAATAACGATAGCATGGCTACCAGCATCAAGAATGCTGTCTACTTCGCAGTCAAAGCTTACCAAGGCCTCCGGAAGCAAAAGCGCACCGCTAGCCCCCATCTGCCAATTGCCTGTGGCAAATCTATCGGTTTCAGGCGTGCCGTCCATGCCTGCAAAAAGCATTGCCATATCTTTATGCTGAACACCAAGCACGTTCACGCCGAGGCAGCGACCTTTTGAGATAATTTCATAGGTGGTCCCTGCCCGGTTGATACATGCAAGCAGCTTAGGTGGCTCAGCAGACAGTGATGTCACGGCTGTGGCTGTTAACCCAGCATGTACCCCATCGCAGGAAGTTGTCACGATATTTACAGCGCCGCCTAAACGACGCATACCAAGACGAAACTCTTCTGGGGTAATGCTCATATGCCTGCTCCTGCTCAAAATCGAGCACACTTTAGCCATGGCACGCAGAAATTCAATGTGAATTAAAGGAGTTCAGACAACTTTATAGGAGAATTAAAGGAGTTCAGACAACTTTATAGGAAACGCAGCAAGCTCAACTGAGAAAGTGACCCGATAGAGCGGTAGGACGCCTCCAGCGCAACCTGATCATTATTTAACCGTGTAACCGCCTCCGCAATATCGACATCCTCGAGGTCAGCAATGAATGTCTCTAGGAACACCGCGGTGTCCTGATGCTGCTCATCAAT
>JBFOLV010000563.1:0-5324 GCA_040830325.1 Kordiimonas sp.
CCCAGTTAAAAGTACCGCTTGCCATAAACCATCGGTCTTTACCGGGTTCATCCAAATCATAGAAACGTTTTTGCAGTGTGTTTTCTGGATCAATATCTGCGTAGGGTAGTCCATCGGCATTCACGCTTTGGAACATGAACTTAGGAGAAAAAGTCAGGTTTTCAGAAAGCTGTGCTTTGCCGAAAATCTGAATACCTGCGTATTCTTCGTCATCCACATTGTCTTGACGTTTGTATTCAGGCGTACTGCCTTTACGCGTTACAGGGTTATGTTTCCTATCAAAGATACCAGAGTTTTTCCCGTAATATGCATTCGCGCGGATGGCGAACTTATCTTCCACCAAAGGCATGTTGAAAGATCCGTCGAAAGACCAGTTCCAGTCCCCTTCATTCACGGACGATACCTTTGCGTGTACTTTTACTTCTTGGTCATCAAAGTCTGGTTGTTTGGTGATCAACCGGATCGTGCCACCCATTGAACGCGCGCCATAAAGTGAGCCTTGAGGGCCACGGAGAACCTCAATACGTTCCATGTCAATGGCACGAGGGTTCATAGAGGCTGGAACAGGCGTGTCGTCAATATAGAAGCCTGTTGTGTTACGGCCAAATACGCCGCGAATGGAAGGTGAATTGGCGTCAAAACGTCCGTCAGACTCATAGGCGAAACTAAGGTTTGGTACTTTAACCGCATAGTCAATGAACTCTGTAGCGCCAGACCGCTCTATGTCTAAGGCACTCATTGCAGTGATAGACATGCCTACATCTTGAAGGCTTTCGGAGCGCTTGGTTGCGGTCACTAGAATTTCTTCAAGGGCAAATACATCTTCGTCAGTTGTTTGGTCTTGGGCAATTGTTGGTGCGGCAACTGCCATAGACATAGCAATACTCGTTCCGAGCATTAGTTTACTTCTAAAACTTGGTTTTTTTGTTTGCATCGTTTCACTCCCCTAAGCGTATGGGTCGGTGCATCTATCCCCATATGCTATGTGTTTACATGGGTTATTAGGTCTTGGACTGAAATATGGTGCCTCTTACTCACCGTACTTTGTAACAGTCCAATTAGTTTCATATGTTACTAAATAGTTAGATGCAAGTAGATTTCTGCTAACAGAGGTTTCTTAGCAGAATTTTCTAAGGGTTGCTTTCGGTAGGGATATGATCACGAGTAAAAACTTAATAAATTATAAAGGTAAGGCTTTGGCTGGGCTTACCTTTTAAGAAACGAAAGCTTATTGCCGGTGAATGTTGCTGATGAGGCACATATTCCCGTATAGGCTAAATCTATACTACCGAAGTGCCGGCGTATTTGGTGTAAGCACTTAGTAGCCAGCAGTCGCGGCAATCATTATCTGTTGATGATATGCGGAGACTATCTGTTCATAATTGCCAGAGCTGCGTAGCTTTTGCAGAGATGCATCAAACGCATCACAAGTTTTTTGATCATGAAAACGAGCAGAGTAAAGTGACGGAGGCATAATATAATGTGCGGTCATCTTTTTGTATGTGCCAGTTCGATCGAAATGATTGCGCTGTGCCAGCCTCAAAATCCACTCATCACCGACGATTACATTGAAGCGCTTGAGATAGACGAGCTCGATATGTGAAGCTTGATTAATGGATTCTTCATATAAAGGGTTGTTGTCTACTGCGCGTCGGAAGGATTCACCTAGGTATCTCCGCGCTCCATCAAATGACAAAACTGATAGATGGCCAAGGTCGTTGAGTGTTGTGAGTTTTATATCTTCATCCGCTAAAGTAAAACCAACATTCTGATGTTGCAGGTTCCATTCTGTCGCGCAACCGACGTTAGAAGCCGTTATGTTTTGGGTTAAAATCCCTTGTACTTCACCCCGGTCAAAAGACTGAATCATCCTTATTCTTGGCATCTGAATAAAAGAAATATCGGTGCCCATGTCTTTGAATATGGCTTTTATCAGATCAATTTCTATACCAGAGTTGGCTTCGTTATATACATACGGTGGTAGGTGATGTCGTGTGGCGAGTAAAAGGGGCGCTGCTGTCGTCGGTTGACTAACCGCTGCAAGAACGCAGCAGGTTACAGCCAAAGCTGCCACAAAGGAATTCCGAAGTTTGGCCAATGCAAGCCGCACCATATTCACACTATTAATCCTCGCTCACGCTACTTCTTTAGCGATGTTTAATCCGTAAGTAGCACTCTACATTAAGCTGCAAAAAGTTAATTAATGACTATCGTCGAGCAGCCGTTATCGATTCATGCGTCTGATACTTTTATCTGACGGATATGTCACCTGATATTCATGTTTAATATACCAAGTTTCTCCCGGTTTAAGTGTCTTTTTCCACTTTATAGTGCCAGGTTTGTTTTGCAAATCCATTTCGTCCGGTTTTGTGGCAGGTTTTAGAGGTACTATTTTGATGTCCTCATGTGCGGAAACGGGATAACGGTCAAATACTTCAACAGGGGCATCACTGGTGCCGTTGTTGGTAACGCTTATAAGGAACCGTTTCTCCTCAACCGACTTCTTGTTGATGAAACCTTTGTCACCATCGCGTGGTGCCTGTTCAGTGTAGGTGACTTCAATATTGCTGTTTCTTCCAAAAGGTAACTCTAGCTCTTGGTTGTTTTCCAGGTTTGGCCAGCGACCAGCACCAGCGAAATGACCATCACGAGAAAGGTTTACGTTTACATTTCTTATGGATAGAAAGCCTGAAAGCTCCGTGTCAGCATAGACATAGGCATTTCTGTCAAAAAGCGGGGCAATACGCGTGATGACTTCTACATCAGTGTTCTTGGTTATGATGTTTAATTTTTCAGTTTCTCCATTCGAGAGAATAGTACTTAAACCAGATACTTGGTATTTTCGATCAAACTGAGATGAGCTAGCAGTAACCCTACCTCTGTTAGCAGCGGAATCGCTGTAAGCGGTTTCCATTTGTGCAGGGGCACCTTTCAGTTCCATTCTCCGGATCATCTCATTCTCAGGAGCGATGGAAATGAACTGTGAAGGTACGTTGATGCCGCCGACATAGTTGGAAGGTCGTGAGTTTGACAAAGAAAGTTTTACGCTTTCCCAGTTCTCCCCAGTGTTTTGCCTAATGTCAGCAGCTACAGCCAAGCCAAGTTTTTCATTGGAGCTATCGAGTGAAGCGGCGACATTCATGTCCCATGAGGCATTTTCCACGAAATAGCTGAACGTGAAAGTAACTTCCTGCTCTACAGAATTATCAAGTTCAATTAGGGCTTGTTTGTAGTCTGTTCGGGCAGGGCCGCTGCGCTTTAGTTCCCTTTTTAGAGCGTCTCGCTGGATGTTTAAGTTCTCTATCTGCTGCTTCTGAATGTTGGAATCCGCGAGAATTTCAGCGGTATTTTCCCCAACGAACTCAAGGGCTTTTTCAAGTGAAGCTAAATCAGTGATCTGTGTTTGACCTGCCTGCGACTGCCCAATGTTTCGGATAAAGGCTAGGCGCATATCATTTGCCGCAACTTTATCTTTCAATACAGAAATTTCAGCTTCCAGTGCCTTTATCTGTTGCATCAGCTCGCGTTGCCGTTCGGAGGCTGTGGTGGTTGATGGTTGCGCCCTTAACTTCATTCCAGAAAGCGTTGCATTTCCGGACTTAACTGCTGCTTGCGGCGGAATGCTTGAAGAAAGGATCTCCTCATGAAGGCCCTGAATTCGCAATGTATGCTTGCCGGCGGGAGCAGTAAGTTTGCCGATACGTGTAACTTGCGCACCGCCGCCTTTGTAGACAGTTACTTCCGTAATAGGTGCGTTAACGGTGAATGTATCCGCGAGTACTGCAGGCGTAACAAGCATGCTGCTACTCAGGAGGGCAAGGTATGCAAACTTCTTCATAGGAAATCCTCGTTCATCGTTACTGTCTTTTTTGCTCTTTACAGCATATAGGCACAGGAAAGATGAACGAAGAATGTATTAGTTTGATTTCGCTTGTTAATTTACTCGGCTGCCTGCCGCTTCAGTACATGAGAAAGATAGTGGCCTGTATAGCTACGTTTGTTTTCAGCGACTTGCTCAGGCGTACCAACTGCGACAATTTCACCGCCGCCGTCACCACCCTCAGGACCAAGATCCAAAATCCAGTCCGCTGTTTTTATTACTTCAAGGTTATGCTCAATGACAATGACAGTGTTGCCTTGATCTACAAGCGCTTGCAGTACTTCCATAAGTTTACGAACATCCTCAAAATGCAGGCCTGTTGTTGGCTCATCGAGGATGTAAAGTGTTTTGCCTGTTGAACGTTTGGAGAGTTCTTTGGCTAACTTCACGCGCTGCGCTTCACCTCCAGACAGAGTAGTTGCCTGTTGCCCTACACGGATATAGCTGAGGCCAACTTTATCCAGCATTTCAAGTTTCGTGCGAATAGATGGAACTGCTTTAAAGAATTCTACGCCTTCCTCAACAGTCATGTCGAGTACATCAGCGATAGATTTATCTTTGTAACGGACCTCGAGTGTTTCCCGGTTGTAGCGTTTGCCTTTACATTGATCACATTCAACATATACGTCCGGAAGAAAGTGCATCTCGATCTTGATGACACCGTCACCTTTACAAGCTTCGCACCTGCCACCTTTAACATTGAAAGAGAAACGGCCAGATTTATAACCTCGTGCTTGAGCCTCAGGCAGCCCTGCAAACCAGTCCCTGATCGGAGAAAAGGCTCCTGTGTATGTTGCAGGGTTAGAACGCGGTGTCCGGCCAATAGGGCTTTGGTCGATATCGACAATTTTGTCGAGGTGTTCGAGACCAGAAACCTCTTTATGGGCACCGGGCAGGGCACGGGCGCCGTTCAGGTGTTTAGCTACGGACTTATAGAGCGTTTCTATAGTGAATGTAGACTTTCCTGACCCAGATACGCCTGTGATACATGTGAGGGTGCCTAGTGGTATGTCTCCGTCGACACTCTTAAGGTTGTTGGCTGACGCGCCTTTAACCGACAGAAATTTATTCTTATGCCCAGAACGTCTCGTTGACGGAATTGGAACCGCACGCTTGCCGGTTAAATACTGGCCAGTAAGGCTATCTGGGTGGTTCATTACCTCCTCAGCCGTTCCTTCGGCTACAACCGTGCCACCATGTTCGCCAGCGCCAGGTCCCATATCAATCACATAATCAGCGGTGCGAATAGCATCTTCATCATGTTCAACGACAAGAACTGTATTGCCAATATCTCTAAGGTTTTGCAGCGTTTCTAGAAGTCTGTCGTTATCTCGCTGATGTAGTCCGATAGAAGGTTCATCTAGAACGTAAAGTACACCCGTGAGGCCTGAACCGATTTGAGAAGCTAATCGAATGCGTTGGCTTTCACCACCAGAAAGCGTTC
>JBFOLV010000564.1:0-6813 GCA_040830325.1 Kordiimonas sp.
AGTCCTCGGAGCCGCGAAATTGTCTGGATCATGATTGCGCAGCGCGCTGCGAGAGGCCTTGGTTCCCTCTATGCACATGCCAATCAGATGACGATGGAAGAAGCAGGCCAAATTCATATGGATTATACGCCGCGTGGTTGGATGAAAACGGAGCCAGAGTTGCTGATTTTTGAACAGCATTTGTATTTACGCCAGCCGGGGTACGGAACCAGTTACATTACGGGGAAGTACCTACTTGAGCGCACACTTGCTGATTACGGGAAACAAAAAGAAGATGCCGGCGAGCCTTTTAAGCTTAGAGAGTTTTTTGATGAGCTTAATGCCATTGGCGGCATTCCTATTGCACTTGGGCGATACGAAATGACCGGTTTGGATGATGAGATTAAGCTTATGTATTCTGGCGCGGTTAACTAACCCCTGTTTTGGTCGTCAATGCAGGAGGTTATCATTCAGGAAGAACAAGTAAGGTTGCGGCGTGTCCAAGCGTTGGCCCGTTGGACAGATAGCTGGTTTTCTATTCCTGGTACTTCATTTCGGTTCGGGCTGGACGCTGTGGTCGGCTTTTTGCCTGTTTTTGGTGACACCTTAATGTTGTTAGTGTCTTTGTGGGTGATCATGGAAGCGCACCGGGCAGGTGTACCGATGCGCTTGAAGTTAAAAATGCTTGCGAACGTCATGCTTGATTGGTTGATCGGAAGCATTCCTTTTGTAGGCGATTTGTTTGACATTGCATGGCGCGCAAATCAGCGTAATGCAGATATGTTTGCGAATTACGTTAGTCGAAATGTGGCTTAGCCTCTAAAACTTAACATCTAATATCCGGTGGTGGCTAACGAAGCCAGAACGCGCGATCGATTTTTGTGCACCAATGTTTTCAAACTCCGTGGAGCAGATTGGTTTTAGGCCTTTTTCACGGCTGATTTGAATAAGCTTTCTTAGAATATTTGTAGCAAGGCCCTTTGCTCTATAGCTTGGTGAAACCACCATGCCCACATCTGCGTAAGCCGGTTGCTCCTTGCTAGGTCGGCATTCACCAGCGGCGATTAGTGCGCCGTTCAGCCATAAACCAAATAGTTCTTCACCTTTGATACGGTCACTATAGTAGCCGTTTAACCAGTTTCTATCAGCACCCAGCGCCAGGTGGGCAAAATCAATAGCTGTCTCAAGCTCTTCCTGTATGATCAGTTTGAAGTTTGCACCACTGGGAAAGATTGCTTTCTCAATCACAGCACTGTCTTGAAAATGATACATAAGGCCGTTGACTGACAGGGATGCCTGATGATCAAGGCTCAGAGAGAGATACTCGGGCTCTGCGGTTGATACCATGGCACCTCGGACAGTCTTGCTTGTCAATAATGCTTGAAAGACAGTCTTTGGATCATGGCTGGGTTCTACATAAAATTGCAGCAGTTTTTGCTCATTGTTGATGGCGTAGTATCCAATGTTTACGTCATTTTCGGCGATGAAATAATGCTCCGCCATGGCTGCAAAAGATAACCACATGCCATCAAGTGGTGCACACGCTTGTTTGTGGAAGATTGCTTGCATTTCTGCGGTCTGTTCCACAGTGGCTTCAGTAAAAACATAGTGTGTCATCTGGAAATTGTCCTGTAGTTCTCGAACAGCTGATCAAGCATGCCGTCGAGCGGATAATCTTTAAAAATAGTGAGATAATGCAGGCCAATACCATCAATCTCCGCGAGTAGCCTCCGGGCGATAAGGTCGACATTTTCTAAGCCTGCGTTGCTTAACATGGTTTTTGTCGCCTGCAGCAAGTGGTCTGCTCGGCGCTGAAGAGGTTCTTCAATAACCGGGCGAAGTTCCGGTTGCAGGAGCAGACCAAGCTGGAATGATAGAAATTCCTTATTGGTTTTTAGTGTTTCGCCAATGTCGTCAAGGAATGAACGGAGCGTAGTTTCGAAGCTCTCTGGCCTATCCATGCTTTCTGCGACAGCAAACATTCGTTCCGTGGCTTCGTTGATGATTGCGAGCAAAAGGTCTTCTTTGCTTTTAAAATAATTGTATGTGAGCCCCTTAGAGACACCGGCGGCCTCAGCAATTTGGCTTACGCTTGTGGAGTGAAAACCTTGCTTGGCGAATAGGCTAATGGCTGCTTGCAGGATTTTATCTTTGCCAATTTTGGGTCGCATGGATTTACCTATATTTATTGTGACTGACCAGTCGGTCATTTACTGCATATTTAGAAGCGCTGCACCGGGATGTCAACCAGCTAATGCGTGGTGTGCTCCAAAATTTGACAGTTGAAGGTGTGGTCGTTATCTAAAGGCAAGGGACATAGGCCCCTGCCGCTCGTGAGCATTTGCTTTGGTGAAGCCTAATTCTTAGATGACCTCTAAACCCATATTCTCTGCATGCGGTTATTGGTAATACGAGCACCATAGACATTTTGCATGTGAGTAGTATGAGGTAGAGAAATGACCCCAACACCGCATTTAATGTTTCTTGATGGGATTGGCCATCGGGCGCAAACTCTTTTTGGAATTATGTCATGAGCGATCAAGCTGATAATGCGTTTTTAACGCAGCCTGTGCCGCACTTGTTCATGAAAACAGCAGTGCCTATTGTGGTGATAATGCTTGTTAACGGCCTTTACAATGTGGTCGATGCATGGTTCTTGGGGGAATTCGTTGGCCCAGATGCGCTTACCGCCGTCACGCTCATGTTCCCTGTTCAGATGATGGTTTTTGCGCTCTCATCTATTGTATCTACTGGGCTGTCCAGCATGTTGGCCCGGCGACTAGGTGCAGCCGACAAAACAGGTATCTATAGTTGCTTTACCGTGGCGCATATTCTCGGCGTTGTCATATCTGGTGTTGTCCTTACAGTGTTTTTGATTAGCGGAGAGACCATGGTGCAATCACTGGCGGATGGCGTCGAGGATATTGCCGCTATGGGGTACGCCTACATTGTTATTTTGGTGTTCGCGTCACCCATAATGTTTACGCTTTCAATTCATCTGGATGTGCTGCGCGCGGAAGGTGCGCTCAAGGTTATGACTATGGTGACTCTGTCTTCAACAGTCCTAAATATTGCCTTCAACTACATCTTCATCGTGATCCTTGAGATGGGGGTGGTTGGGTCAGCTTATGGTACAGTTGTGGCCCAAACACTAAGTCTTCTATTCATTCTTTTGCATTACCGTTTTCATTCCTATGGTTTGAAACTAGGGCGTTTTCCGTGGGCGGTTATTAAAGGTGATACACAGGAAATGATTGCCCTCGGTTTGCCTGCTAGTCTTAACTTCTTGGGTGTATCACTGTTTACCGTAATTACTGTTTATGGGTTACAAGCTTGGTCAGTTGATGACTATGAGGCGACCATTGGTGCGTTTGGTATTATCACTCGGCTTACAACGTTTGCCTATTTACCGCTTATGGGGATTACGATGGCTTTCCAAACGGTGGTTGGGCACAATTTTGGTGCGGGGGATTTGAAACGGACCAATCATATTCTCAAGTATGCAATGAAAACTGCTTTCATTTACTGTGCTCTTGTAGAGATAGCGTTTATCCTAACAGCTAGTGAGATAGGTGCGTTGTTTGTGGACAGTGATACTATGATCGAAGAGACTGGTCGCATATTACCCTACATGATGGTGGCGTTTATTTCCTTTGGCCCGACAATGGTTGTTGCACAGTTTTTTCAGGCGATTGGTGATGCCAAGAAAGCAGCACTTTTCAACTTGTCTCGTACATACATGTTTTTAATACCGTTTATGCTGGGGTTACCTTTTCTCTTTGGCGAAATTGGCCTTTGGTATGCACGCCCTGCGGCGGAGGTTGGCGTATTATGCTTGATGGCGGTGGTGCTACTTCGTTCAGCAAGGAAGAGTGGCGCCCGGTTTGGACTGTTCTACAACTCTCCTTGATCCAATGAGGCTCTATGATCAGCTCACCTGATAGTGGACTGCGGTGAGCTGATCGTTGCTCATTTATAGAATTTTATTGATGGCTTTTAGCTACCTTTAGGTGAACGTCCGCAGCGAGTTCACTTGACCATCAATGAGTATTATTATGAATAGGCTTTTAAGTAGAGTTTCCGTCTCGATCTTCTTTTGCGCGGTCACCACATTATGTGTATGGCCAATGCGCTATCAGGAAAAAGCAGCAGATAATTCATGCTTTGCGAATGTAAATGTGGAACCGGTACTGGTTGCTTTTACAACGTCGAAAACCAGTAAAATTGCTGATTGGTACAAAGATATTTTTGGGATGGAAGTGGTTAAGGAGTTCGCCTTTCCAGACGGTAGTGTAACCGGCACCTTAATGCGCCGCGGGGAATTCGTGGTTGAGGTATTTCGGCGGGATGATGCGATTGTCCCTGTGATTGTTTCACCAACTTCCAAACAAGAACAATGGACGGGTGTTATGAAAGTGGGCGTTTATACAGACGCTGACTTACCTAGTTTAAAAAGCTGTTTGAAAGGAAAAGGTGTACAAGCAGGGCGTATTTTTAAGGACCCCTTGTTGAACATTGACCTTTTGTTGGTGACAGACCCTGAAGGCAATATGGTTGAAGTGATGTCCCGCCATCCTTAGCATTCGATATGTTTTGCTGATATTCGACAGCTGCAGGGTGGCTATGTATAGTTGCTTCCCTATAATAAGGGGGCAGCTATGATCTTACGGCGTTTTACCGAACATGTGCGGGACCAAAATTGGTTTGCAGTCGCGCTGGATTTTTTGGTTGTTGTCGCGGGGATTTTTGTCGGTCTACAGGTTACGGACTGGAACCAAGCTCAGAAAAATCACAAAGAAGGGGTTTATTATCTAGAGCTTCTGGATGCTCAGGTTGATGCAGCGTTGATTGCAGGCGCAGAGGAGATAAAAGATTCTGAAGAGCATATAGCTAATATGAGCAATGCCATGCGTCTGCTCCATAAAGATGACTGGACTGAGGAGGATGTAGCCGTATTTCAACGTGCGCACCTTTCAGCGTTTTTCTTTTGGGGCCCTGCTCAAAAGCCTGCGGCGCTTCGGCAATTAGTTGATGGTGGAAAGCTGGATTTAATCAATTCAAAACAGATTCAAGAAGCTATTCTTGATTACGAATCTTCCTATGCAGAAGCGATACAGCAGACAGAAACGTCTTATAGTTATTCTAAAGACATCACTCTCAATATTATGAATGGTATTCGTTATATTGGGCGAGGGGAGTTTGCTGCTCCAGCAGAAATTAAAGAATCTCAAGTTCTCAAATCAGCTTTTAGGGGGAAGATGATTTTTCAGGGAATACAGCTGGGTGCTCTTCGGGATATACAGAAGGCAAATGAGCAACTTAAGGCTAAACTTAAAGACTATCTGAGTGCTCCTAAATAACCGGAGCACTGCAGTATCTTATGCGTCTAGCTGTTAGGAAAACAATGGAAATTTAGCTTGTTGCCGTCCAAGTCTCTGAAATAGGCAGCATAGAACATACCGCCGCCACGAGGACCTGGTTTTCCTTCACATTTTGCACCCAGTTCGATCGCTTTGTGATACATCCGCTCTACTTGTTCTGGGCTTTCTGTCTTCAATCCGATCATAACGCCATTGCCGACAGTGGCGGTGTTGCCATCAGCTGGAATATGGATAGAGAAATGTGAAGTACTATCTGGTCGACCCCAGACGATATAGTCCGCTTCTTCCATTACCCGGTTTGCATCTGTGGCTGAAAATAACGCGTCATAAAATTGGGCTGATTTTGCGAGATCATTTGTGCCAACTGTCGTATATCCAATCATTATTATTTCCTGTGTTCAAATTATGTGAGCGCTGCGGTGGCAGCTTTAAGTTTATCTGCTATGTCACCCGTAAGAACGCGTGCTTCCGCGTCAAAATTTTCATAGAAGCTTGGAACAGAAAGAGTTGCCTTAACGTCGCCCCCGAAAAAAGGTGATGAAGTTTCAGCTGCCTTAAGAACACTGCGGGCGCCGCCTGGGCCAGGCGAAGTAGACAGTAGAACCATTGGTTTCCCCTGGAACACCTTCTGGTCAATACGGGACGCCCAATCAAATAAATTTTTATAAGCTGCAGTATATGAACCATTGTGTTCAGCGAAGGATATGATGATTGCATCAGCGGAACCAATTTTGTCAAAGAAGGCTTTGGCAAGATCTGGTTTGCCTAGCTCGTTCTCGCGGTCTAGGCTGAAGAGAGGCAGTTCATAATCATTAATATCCAGTATTTCAGCGGTAGCATCTGCGTTGGACTGTGTTAATAATTCTGCGGCATGAGTCACTAGTTTTTTGTTAATAGACTGGCTGCTGCTTGTGGCTGCGAATGCTAAAATTTTCATGAGAAACTCCTGTCGAGTATAGGGTTATTTTAGGTTACCAAGGCCAGTGTATTCGATGAATTCGATTACATTGTCATCTGGGTCACGTACAAAGAATGATGTGCCTGTAGAGACCTTCATTGGTCCACCGCTTAAGGGGATATCAAGCTGCTCAAGTTGCTTGATAACAGCATCCGCATTCGTAACTTCTAATGCTACATGTGTGTAGCCTGTATGTTTTTGCGGACCTTCCATAAGGATATTGTTTTTTTGGCCTTGGTTGGCATTAAGAATAAAGTTCACGTTGATGCCCGATGGGTGTTCAATGATGGCAACTGGTTCGGGGCCGATCGGGCAAGCAATAACCTCAACCCCGAGTTTGCTGTAAAAAGTACGAGCCGTATCTAGGTCGCTCACCCGCAGGCCAATGTGGTTTACTCTGGTTAGTTCTTTCATCTTACATCATCCGGTTTGGTTGTTCGTTGTTGCCTATGCCCTCAATGTATGTTGTTCCAATTATGTTGTGTAGATCGAATA
>JBFOLV010000565.1:0-3568 GCA_040830325.1 Kordiimonas sp.
ATGTGGTTTGTCCGCAAGCGCGAGCATAATGTGATACTGTATGTCTGGGCGTTCTAGTGCTTTGTCTGTTTTGAGGAAAGCGCCGACCGGTGTGACGCAATCTGAAAGCATGCCTGGCTTTTTGAGGAACCATTTGGCCATTTCAAACATGGCGCGATGCGGTGCTTTGTATTTCAGATAAGAGATGGGATCTCTGAGGCGTGCGTAGACAGTCAGGTCCAAATGGTCCTGCATGTTTTTACCGACAGCGTTTAGTTCATGCACTACGGGAAGACCAACAGCTTGAATGTCTTTAGGGTCACCAATTCCGGAAAGTTGCAGGACTTGAGGGCTGTTGATAGCGCCGCCAGATAAGATAACCTCGTGGTTCGCATGCCAAGTTTCAATTTTGCCAGCACGATTAACTTTAACACCTGTTGCTTTCTTGCCTTGCAGGAGAACGCGGGTTACCTGTGCTTCTGTTAGTACCGTGAGATTTGGACGGTTGAGTGCTTGGTGGATGTAGGCACGCGCAGCACTTTGCCGTCTGCCGGATCGAATAGTTTGATCATACCAGCCAACGCCCTCCTGGTTTGGACCATTAAAATCGTCAGTATAGGGGAGCCCCATTTCCTTAGCAGCTTCTAGGAAGGCTTCATTCAAGGGGCTTTCTGAAGTGTGCTGTGTTGTGAGTAGAGGGCCGTCATTGTTGTGGAAATCATCCGCGGCGCGATCACTGCCTTCTGATTTTTTGAAGTAAGGGAGGACATCTTCGAAGGACCAGCCCTTGCAGCCTAGTTGGGCCCACTCGTCATAGTCTCTATGATGGCCGCGGACATAGAGCAATCCATTGATTGCAGAAGAACCACCAAGAACTTTACCCCGCGGCCAGAACAGGTTGCGATTGTTAAGTTTTGTCTGCTTTTCGGTCCAATAGTTCCAGTTGTACTTGTTTGGTGGAACGACTTTCACGATCATGGCGGGCATATCAATTTTGATTGAATTGTCGCGTTCGCCAGCTTCTAAAAGAAGTACACTTATTTGGCTGTTTTCAGTTAAGCGAGAGGCAAGTGTGCACCCTGCCGATCCCCCTCCGACAATGATATAATCAAACGTTTTTTCGCTCATGCTAGGTGATAGCCTTCAGTGTAATAGGTAATCCATCGACGGGTTTAATAAGCGGTAAAATCTGGAACTTAGTTTTGTACCCTTGAGGTAGTTCAATATCATAATGAGGCAATAGATGCGTTATAATCACCTTGGCTTGCATGTAGGCGAAATGCAAACCAATACACATATGAGCGCCGCCGCCAAACGGTATCCACGCAAAACGGTGCCGATCTTTTACACCGCCTTCTGGCGAAAAGCGCATAGGGTCAAACTCTTTGGGGTTTGGCCATAGCTTGTCTGAGCGGTGTGTGCCAACTGTACTAATGCTCACTATCGTATCTTTAGGTAGTTTGTGTCCGTTAAACTCTACTTCCTTTGTTGTTTTTCTTGGCATGGCAGGGACAGGAGGGTTAAGGCGCAGTGCCTCTTTGAACGCATATTCAGTGAGCTGTAGCTTATTCAGTAATTCGTATGGTATGCGGCCATCATTCAAACCTAGGCCTTTAATCTCGTCACGTAGTTTCGTTTGCCATTCCCGGTTGCGGCCAAGTTCGTAAACAAGCGTGGTCATGGAACTGGTGATAGTGTCGTGTGCCGCCATCCATAGGAAGATCATATGATCTACGATTTCCTGATTGGTAAATTGACTGCCATCTTCTCCTTCAGCTTGGCAGAGCTGTGTGAATATATCTGTTCCTTCAGATTGTCTGCGTTTTGCGATCTGGCTGTCGAGATAAGCCATCATGAACTTACGACCTTTTACACCTTTACCCATCAAGGTGCCTGGCAGGGGAACGCGCACAACGCCTACTGATGCAGAAACCATATCAGTGAGCGCTTTGTTCACGCGCTTACTTTCCTCTCCGGGCTGCAAGCCGAGGAATACGGTGGTTGCCATGTCTAGGGAAAGTTGTTTGATCGCTGGGTAGAATTTGAAAGAACCTTTGTCGCCCCACGCTTTAATACGTTCAGGCATGGCCTCATTGAGGCGCTCCAAATAACCTTTCATGGGGCCTGTTTTAAAAGCTGTGGCCATTATATGACGGTGGGCTCTGTGCTCATCAAAATCAAGAAGCATCAATCCGCGAGGAAATAGCCGTTTTAGATAGGGGGCCCACCCTAGTTCACTTGATAAGCACTTTTCTTTGTCCATCAATACGAACTCATTCGCGTCGGCACCATACATGGTTACGCTTTTTCTGAAAAAGACATTGGCGCGGTATATTGGGCCGTATTTTGCCTGCATGCGGTGACTGAAAGCTTCAGGGTCTTTGAGCATCTCAAATGTATGGCCGATAAGCGGCCAGCCATTTTCGCCGGGAATGTCGTTGAGTGTTGCAGGTTTTTCTATACCTGATGATGCGGTGCTGTCGGCCATGCTGATAACTTCCCTGTTCAGAATACACGCGACTGTAGATGATCTGGAAAGAGTATAGGTGGGTACAAAGCCAGTCAATCTTTATTGATAGTTTTATCAATAAAGATTGAGGTATGTCGAAATGATTATTGAAGATGGCCCAGTTCTAAGAACCGTATCCACCCCCGCCCGGTGTTTCTATAGTGATGATATCACCGGCGTTGAGGCTAGATTTGTCAGCGGCAGCTAGCGTCTCAGTTTGTCCGTTAATCCGCGTAATGATTGTCTGGCCGGGTTGCCCTGCGTTGCCTCCGTTTAGGCCTGGTGCACCCTTTGATCTGTGGCCCGAGAGAATGGCAGCTTCCATTGGTTCAAGAAAACGAATGGAGCGGGTGACGCCACAACCACCATTATATTCGCCTATGCCACCACTGCCATTGCGTACGCCAAAGCTCTCTAGTCTAACTGGGTATCGCCATTCTAATACTTCAGGGTCCGTCAGGCGGCTGTTTGTCATGTGAGATTGGATGGCATCTGTGCCGTTGAAGGTTGGCCCTGCACCTGTTCCACCAGCAATGGTCTCATAATATTGGTATGTGTCATTGCCGAAAGTAAGGTTGTTCATAGTACCTTGTGCAGCCGCCAGTGTTCCTGTTGCAAGGAACAGGGCATTTGTAATGGCTTGGCTGGTTTCTACGTTTCCTGCAACTACCGCAGCAGGGTAGTGTGGGTTAAGCATACAGCCCTCGGGTACAATTAGTTTGATGGGTTTCAAACAACCAGCGTTTAGCGGAATGTCACAGCCAGTAAGAACACGGAATACATAGAGAACTGCTGCTTTAGTTACTGCGAGTGGAGCGTTGAAATTATTATCGAGTGCTGAACTAGTGCCTGTGAAGTCAACAGTTGCTGAGCGGTCATTCGGATGGGCTGTAATTGTAACATTAATGACGCCACCACAGTCCATCGCATAGCTGTAGCTACCATCCTTCAGGTCAGCTATCACTCGTCTCACGGCCTCTTCAGCATTATTCTGAACATGGCCCATATAGTTATGAACTACGTCTCGCCCAAAACTTCTTACCAAATTTATGACTTGCTCAGTACCACGTTTGTTCGCTG
>JBFOLV010000566.1:0-5494 GCA_040830325.1 Kordiimonas sp.
CTTTAACAGCGGGCAGTATGTAGCTGCGGAAGCCTTTGTCTTTCTCGCCTTCGCTAATGGCGCTTACTTGATAGTCATAAAAATCAGAAAGTATCTTCTCGCGGTTCCTTGCTGTTACTTCAGCGGTAGCAAGAGATGTAATGAAATGCCCTTGAACCGTGTCGCGGTAGTGTAGGTCGCTGCCGTCGTTGCGGCGATATACAAGGCCGCGTGATGAACCTTGCTCATAAGTCATTGCAATAGCGCCGTAGTAAGCAGGCCAGCTTGCGCCGTATCCAGGATAGAAGGCGTCAAATACATCGCGTGTGAAATAGCGTTTGCCGAACTTGTCGAACCATTTGGCGTTGTTCTCGCCAAACATGAAAAGGTTGTCACGTTGGTTTTGAGCCAAGTGCGGGTTAAACGGCACTGCCTCTGGCGCAAAGTAATAGCTTGAGTTACCGCCCATCTCATGAAGGTCGACAAACACGAGAGGATACCATTCCTGCAAAGCTTTCACATGACCTTGTGTTTCAGGTTGCGTTAGAACAATCCAATCACGGTTCATGTCGAACAGATAGTGGTTTGTACGCCCTGAGGGCCATGGCTCATTGTGTTCCGCTGAAATAGGATCACTGTCTGCAACTAAGCCGCGCGCGGTGCGGAAACGGTGAATGAAACGATCGCGCCCGTCTGGGTTCTGTATTGGTGCGATGAAAACAATGCTGTCATTCATGATTTCTGGTACGCGGGCATCACCTGTGGACGCGAGTAGGTGATAGGCTGTCATCATGGCTGCATCGGTAGACGAAATTTCATTACCATGTACGCCGTATGCAAGCCATGTTGATGCTGGAAGGTCTGCTATTAGCTGCTGTGCTGCTGTTGCATCCGTTTTGCGTGGATCAGCCAGAGCTTGCATGCCTGCTTTGAACTCGTCGAGTTTTGAGATGTTTTCAGGACTAGAGATAGCAGCGTAGAAAAGACGGCGTCCTTCCCAAGTTGTCCCATAGTCAAACAGTTTAACACGGTCAGGAGCTGCTGCGGCGAGCGCTTCAAAATAGCGTACTGTGTCGGCATGTGTGGTGATGTGATTGCCGCTCTTGTAACCGAGTACGGATTCAATTGAAGGAATACTGTCTGCGTAGTTAGCGCCAGGCCAGTATTCGAAAGCTTTGTCATCAGCTGAAGCTGATGCACCAGCAAAAAGCGCAAGTGCTGCGGCAGCGCCTTTTAGATAGTTGATCATAGATTGTCCCTCCCCAAGAGTACTCATTATCAGACATTATCGGACTTTATGTTGTGAATTAGATCGATAAAGCATCAATTACATCTTGAAAAGGGGTAGGGAATCAATTATCCGTGCGGCAGAAAATAGAGATACCTCAGTTTGTGCGGGTTTCTCTTGCATTTTGTTGGGGCTGGCCTTATGGTGCGCGCCTCGAATCGAAAGGTTCACCGTGTGGTGGGCTTTAAAAGGTTGCCCGGATGAGCCACTTGATGGCCCCGGCGAGTTAAAAGGTAAAGAAAATGGCAGTTCCAAAGAGTAAGATCTCTCCATCTCGCCGTGGTATGCGTCGTTCACACGACTCTCTGAAGGCAGTAAACTTTCAAGAAGACTCGCACACTGGTGAGTACAAACTGCGTCACCACGTTGACCTGAAGACAGGTATGTACCGTGGTAAGCAGATTCTGGAGCCAAAAGGCGATTATTAAGCCTTAGCTTTCCAGGCAGAAGATTTTAAGAACCGGCGTAACCATATGGTGCGCCGGTTTTTCTTGTTGTTTTCAGTATATCTGGTTTTTTATTTCGCCACTTTTGCTATGCTCGCGGGAAGTAAATCACTATCCAGCAAGAGGGCATTATGGCATTTCGTCAGATATTTGTTGCAGCTAGTTTTCTCTTACTCACGGCATGTGTAACTACAAATAGTGTTACAGGCCGTTCTCAGTTCATAACGATTCCTGCAAGTCAGGATGAAGCGCTAGGCATGCAGGCACTGACAGAGGTTAAGAAAACCAACAAGAAAGTACGTACTAGCGGTGCCGATGTAGAGCGTGTGCGGCGTATTGGTGGTAAGGTTGTTGCAGTATCAGATAAGCCTGACATGAACTGGGAATTCATCGTTATTGACGAACCGGTGTTGAACGCTTGGGCTCTACCTGGCGGGAAAGTCGCCGTTTATCAAAAGATGATTGATAATCTGACTGACGAGGAACTCGCCGCGGTTCTTGGGCATGAAGCTGCGCATGCGATATTGCGGCACGGTGCAGAGCAAGTAAGCCGCGCCCAAGCACAGCAGATAGCAATTGCGGGCCTTGGGGTTCTGGTTGCAAGCCAAACAGAGGACCAGCAAACAGCGCAGCTTGCCGTTGGGTTAGGTTCTCTAGCGGCTCAAGGTTTTGTTGCTCTGCCCCATAGCCGGAGTATGGAGCTTGAAGCGGATCATATTGGCGCAATTTATATGGCGCGCGCGGGGTATGATCCTCGGGCGGCCGCGCGTTTGTGGCGCAAAATGGCAAAACTTAAGGAAGGCGGTCAGCAGCAACCAACGTTCCTTTCAACCCATCCTTCTGATGGTAAGAGAATAGAGCGTCTTGAAAGCCGGATGGAAGAGTATCTAGCAGAGTGGCGGAGGTAGCCCCCTTGAGTGCTGTCATTAGAGATGTGCAAGATAGAGATATTCCTGCAATTCTGGAGCTTAATGAAGAATTTGTAGAGTATCTTGCCCCGATGGATGCTGAAGAGTGCGCGGAGTATCGGCAGTCAGCTGCCTACTTCCGAGTCATCGATGAGGGTGGCGAGCTTGCTGGGTTTTTAATCGCTTATAAGCCTGGCGCTGATTATGAGAGCGACAATTACAGCTGGTTTAGTGGAAAATATGACGATTTTGTCTATGTAGATAGGATCGTGATTGCTGCAGGCCATCAAGGTAAGCAGTTTGGCAGATTGTTTTATGACGATGTGCAGGCCTTCGCACGGTCCAGCGGTCAAGCCCGTATTACATGCGAATATAATAGTGAACCTATGAATGTTGGATCACAGAAGTTCCATGCTGCTTATGGGTTTGAAGAAGTGGGCAGGCAGTGGTTAAATGAAGGCAAAAAACAGGTGTCTTTGCAGTCTTTCAGTTTGGTCTAGCCATTTGAGTAGTCGAGGCCGATGTCTACGGCAGGGGCGCTTTGAGTGAGACGACCAACGGAAATATAGTCAACACCGGTCTCAGCTATTGCACGAATTGTTTTCAAATTAACACCGCCAGACGCTTCACACGAGATTTTACCGTTAACAATGGCTAGTGCATCTCGAAGCATCTGTGGTCCCATGTTGTCTAGGAGTAAGCTGTTGGCCCCAACAGCCAGTGCTTCTTTAACTTGGTCTAGGGTGTCACACTCTACTTGAATGTCTTTGCGACCAGCTGCCTTTGCGCCTGCGACGGCTTTTTCAACGGATCCCGCAACAGCGATGTGATTGTCTTTAATCATCACCGCATCAAATAGCCCCATGCGGTGGTTCTTTGCTCCGCCCATTGCCGTGGCATACTTGCCGAGCTTTCTAAGGCCAGGAATAGTTTTCCGTGTGTCTAGTAGTTTCGCGTTCGTGCCGTCAATTTCGTCAACATACTGGCGTGTCAGTGTTGCGATGCCTGAGAGATGTTGCAAAATATTGAGTGCAGTGCGTTCAGCAGAAAGAAGTGCTCGGGCTTTCCCTTTGACAGTGAGAATATCACTGCCTGCTGGTAGCTTGTCACCGTCTTGTGCCGCAAATTCAATTGCACAGTTGGGGTCCAGACGTTCAAAAATAGGTTTGATGAGCGGTAGCCCTGCTAGAACAATATCTTCCCGAGTATTCATGGTAGCACTTAGTACCGCATCAGCAGGAATGGTATGCTGAGCGGTTACATCACCGGTGGCGATATCTTCATCGAACGCCGTGTCGATGAAGAGGCTGATTTCAGATTCGGAAAGCGGAAAACTTGTCACGAAGGATAATCCTATGCACTGATCGCAGAAACGTCTTTGCTTGGGCCTTTAATGGGGCTCATCTCTAGCATCTTGCGAAGTGGCTTTTCTGCTTCGATGCGCGTTTCTTCATCTAGCTGGATCTCAGGGCCTAGATCACGTAGGCAAAGGTAAAGTTTTTCCATGGTGTTTAGGGCCATATAGGGGCATGTGTTGCAGCTGCAGTTGCCGTCAGCGCCCGGTGCGCCGATAAAGTTTTTGTGCGGCGCAGCTTTTTCCATTTGGTGGATAATACCTGGTTCTGTCGCAATGATAAGTGTGTCGGCGTCGCTTTCATTTACGAAATCAAGAATTGACCGCGTTGAGCCAACATGATCTGCGTGGCGCACGATTGTGTCCGGGCACTCAGGATGTGCTGCAACAGGTGCATTTGGATGTTTAGCTTTCAGCTTAATAAGTTCTTTTTCGCTGAAAAGCTCATGAACCATACAAGTGCCCTGCCAAAGAAGCATATCGCGGCCAAGTTTCTTGTTGAGGAAACCGCCAAGGTGCTTGTCAGGTGCGAAGATGATCTTCTGATCTTCAGGGATTTGGCTGACGATATGTTCAGCGTTGGAGCTTGTTACGATAATGTCCGTATGTGCCTTAACTGCGGCTGAGCAATTGATATAGCTAAGAACAAGATGGTCCGGGTGCGCTTTAACAAAAGCCTCGAATTCATCAGGTGGGCAGCTGTCCTCGAGGCTGCAGCCAGCATCAAGGTCAGGGAGCACAACAGTTTTTTCCGGGCTGAGGATTTTTGCCACTTCTGCCATGAAGCGTACGCCGCAAAAAACGATGACATCTGCGTCTGTTTCAGCAGCTTTCCGTGATAAGTCTAGGCTATCGCCAACAAAGTCGGCGATATCTTGTATTTCGCCAGCTTGATAATAGTGTGCGAGAACAACGGCATTTTTTTCTTTCCGCAGGCGGTTGATTTCCGCCACCACATCCAGTGTGGGATCAACAGATACGGGTGATGCTATGTTCATACTCAGCTCCTGATCGGCGTATTATACACGCTCGTAGTTTCAGCCTCAAATACACTCGCTATAAACGAAAGAGGCAAATTATGGCCGCATTGATACAAGGCAAACCCTCAGTTGGCAATCAAGGATTTTTCAGCCTTTCCCGAGGGTAAACTTGCTTGAAAGCCGAACGGGGCCTTCACATGTGGCACGATCTTCGTCTACGAGGGCCACTAAATGCCCTAAGACAGAGCGCGCTGCGGCCGGTACTAAGCGTTTGTCTAGGCCTTCGTACATTTTCTCAACCAGTTGATCGATCGTTAATGACGCATGTTCCAAGTGTTTTAATATTTGGCCTTCTCGCATGCGTCTATGTGTAATGATGCCGCGGATAAAGGCTTTGGGTTTTTCTACCCACGGCCCGTGTGTTGGCACAAGTTTGTCAGGTTCAAAACTCTGAATTTTCTTCAAGCTTGCTAGATAGGCCCTCATGTCACCGTCAGGCGGTGATATGACTGTGGTTGCCCAGCCCATAACATGGTCAC